>NZ_JBEXID010000173.1:0-7115 GCF_040608395.1 Streptomyces sp. NPDC005181 | reverse complement strand
TCGCTGCCGCCTGAGGATCAGGGTTCATGGTTCGCATGCATTGATCCCTCAGGTGTGGGCCCGCGACTGTTCTTCCAGCGCGTTCCCGAAGGCAAGGTCGCCAAGAACCGGCTGCACCTTGACGTGCGGGTCGGCACCGGACTCGTGGGTGAAGAGCGCCTCGCCACACTCGAAGCCGAGTGCGCACGACTGGTCCCGCTCGGCGCAGTACGCGTGCGACTACTGCATGACGACAACGACTCGTGCATCGTCATGCAGGACATCGAGGGCAACGAGTTCTGTCTCGACTGAGAGCCGCGAACGTGTCCTCCCAGATCAACTGAGACGGCACCGGGCAACCGTGCGTCCGGGACCGGATCCACTGAGATTTCCAGCGTCACAGCGTGTCAGTTCTTCTGGTCGCTGCAGGTCACAGGCATCACCAGGGACCAGATCATCTGAGACGGGACACCGGGGACGCCGCGGCGGCGACGGCGAGCAATTCCGCCGCGCCAGCCGAAAGCTCGGAGTGCTGGCGTTGGATGCCTGATCAGAGGGAGGCGAGGATCTTCGCTTCCTTTTCGGGGTCGATCCCGTGTTCTGCCCACCGCGGGTGGTCCACGGGACGGTCGTTCTGGAGCCAGCTCCAGGTGTCACGAATGGTCTCGGGCAGCGGTCGGCAGCGGAGTCCTGCGGCTGCGGCCCGGCTCGAGTCCACTGACCAGACGCCGCTGTGGGTGCGCCACAGGGGGAGTTCGGTCCACTGCTTCACGCCGTTGCCGATGAGGACCGAGGGGTCGACCCATACGGGGCGCCCGGCTCCGCCCGTGGTTTCCAGGCAGACACCCAGGAAGTCCTCGAACGTGATGCCGTCAGGGTGCGCGACGTTGTAGCTCCCAGACTTGATTTCGCCGGCGGCCTGGTCCACAGCGCGAACGCAGCAGCGTCGCGAACGTCCACGGGTTGGATCCGCCGCTGGGCAGGCGCTGGCGCTACAAAGGGGCCTCCCTGGTGCGCGCGGCGTAGCCACCATGGCAGGCGTCCCACGTACTCGCCGGGGCCGAGGATCACGCCAGGGCGGAGGAACACGGCTCGGCCGGCGAACGACTCGGTCACGGCACGCTCGCCGCCCGTCTTCCGGAAGCCATTGATGGTGGGACTGCCGGCCTCGCCGTTATAGCCGTAGTTCTCATCCGCGTCCGCTGGGCACTCCAGCAGCTCGGAGTCGTCTGCCAGACGGCTGTGGGGCCAGCTCCTGTATACGGACACCGTGGAGAGGTGAATCCAGCGGGCAGCACAGTCCTTCAGCACAGAGGTAGCCAACAGCACGTCGCGTGGCGGCAGATCGGAACTCGAGGTGTCGATGACTGCATCCCACGGGCCGCGCGCTGCGAGCGTCCGAACATCGTCGATGACGGTTCGGTCCCCGTGAGCAGGCCTGACCCCGGGTACGTCCTTCCCGGAGCGGCCCCGGTTGAAGGTGGTCACGTCCCACCCTCTGGCCAGGGCCGCTTCGGCAATGTGCTTGCCCAGGAACCAGGTACCACCCATCACGAGGAGTCTCATGCTCAGAGATCTTGCCAAGTGGATGCCGCTGAACGAAAGAGCACCCGTGGCTCCCTGACGGGCGGATGGTCAGGGAGCGCGCCAGGACCGCAGACGATCGGCGATGTCGAAGGTGTCCAGCCGCAGGGCCTTGATGTCCTCGATCAGTTGAATCCACTGGGCTTGACTCGCGTCGACGGTCTCGCCGGAGGCCTCGATGTACGCCACGGCGACCGCGTACCCGTACAGCTCGTTCCGGGCGGGCAGCGGCCGCTGCAGCACGATCGTGTCGAGCAGGGCCGCGGCTCGCCAGTAGGCATCGGGGTCGGCCATGTCCAGGTGGGGCGTGTTGACGCGATGCCGGGCGACGGCCGCGACGAGCCCCGAGTAATCGCGGACCTGCAGGTGTTTGCCGAGCACGCGCTCTTGCCGGTCGAGGAGCCACCGGACGTCGATGTGCAGTTCCAAGATCAGGCCGCCTGGCTACTGGCGGGCGCCTCGGGGAGGCCGCCAAACGCCGCGTCGAAGGCGTCGACGAAGCCCGGACGGCCGAGCGCGGCGTCGAACGAGGCGGTCGCTCGCCCGAGCAGCGCCTGGTGCTCCTCTTGGTGGGAGAGGTCATCGAGGTAGGCGGCGAGACTCATGCCGCGGGCCTTGGCGAGAGCCGCGAGGCGGTCCCTCGTGTCCGTGGTGATTCGTACGCTGGTGTCAGCCATGCCGTCAGTATGCACCTACGCATGCGTCCACGCATACACCCCGCCTTGACCTGCATCTTTACGGCTCGGCAATGTCCTCCTTGAACCTCCCGAAGAGCGGAACGGCGTCCAGCGGGTCCGTCTCGGTGGCGTCGACGGTGTCGTCCGGCCGGTTGTAGCGGCAGTCGGGCAGCGGAGATTTCTCGCCCCAGTCGCCTGCCTCGCGCCGGTCGGCGAGGGGGACCTTGGCGCGCTTCATGTCGGTGTTCGGGCCGGCCCGTAAGGAGTGGCTCGTCACCTTCAGGCCGTTGATGTAGGTCACCCCGGCGGCGGCCGCGCGCTTCTTCACGATCTCGTTGATCGCTCTGCCGGACAGGTGCAGGCCCCGCACCGTGGCGTTGCTGCGCCCCTTCAGGTTGCCCGTCGTCGACAGGGCCCGGAAGAGAGGAAGGGCCGGGTTGTCGGCGTCGAGCTCGCGCAGGTCGCCGAGCCAGGCCCGTACGCTCCGGACGATCTGCAGGTCGGCCCGGTCGCGGATGAACCGCCACTTGCCCTCGCCGTCGCGGCGGGTCTTGGACCGGGTGCGCCTGGCGCCAGCTGCCGATGGACTTCCCGCCCTGGCCGACTGTGTACTGGTACTTCACCTAGTGGCACGACGACGGCACCGTCGAGCAGGTCCACGACACGTTGCGCGGCCGGGTCCACGACACGTTGCGCGGCCGGGTCCGTGAGGCTGACGGCCGTAACGCGGAGCCGAGCGCCGGGCTGATCGACTCGCAGTCCGTGCGCACGGCCGATACGGTCCCCGCGGGCACCCGGGGCTTCGACGCGGGCAAGAAGGTGAAGGGCCGCAAGCGGTTCATCGTCACGGACACCCTGGGCCTGCTGCTGGCGGTTCACGTGGTCGCGGCGAACATCCAGGACCGCGACGGCGCGAAACGTTCGTTGCTGTGGACCCGCCTGGACCATCCGGGCGTGCAGAAGATCTGGGCGGACCAGGGCTTCGCCGGCCGCCTCGTGGAGTGGTCACGCACGATCCTCGGCCGCGAGCTGGAGATCGTGCGCAAGGCCCCGGACCAGCGCGGATTCCAGGTCCAGCCCAAGGGATGGGCGATCGAGCGCAGCTGGTTCTTCGTCTGCTGGTGGTACAGCAGCTGCATGCGTCCTGACCTTGGGAAATAGTGGAATGTAGGATACTCGGTTCAGACTTGGGCCGTCTATGGTCCGGATCTTGGTCCCCGAGGTCGGCGGCGTACTGCTCCGCCGCGCGTCCGTGGATGTGGCTCGGCCGGGTCCTACGGTCCCGTCCCGCCCTCCGCAGTCCGTTAGTCGTGCTGGGACGGAGGCCTACCCCGATGCAGTGGCAAGCTCAGGCGCGGCTCTCTTTTCAGGCCGTGGTGGCGCTAGGCGAAGCGGAGGGCACCGACGATGTGGCCGGCATAGTCTTGTTCGCACGGCCGATGCTGTGGACAGATCGCGGTGTCAGCGAGGCGAGGTCGAGTACGGCGAGGCAGAGTGGAGCCTCCTCGCCCCGACGGACAGGCCGATCGGCCGCGTCTGGGGGCTGTCGGCTTCCCCGGCGCGGTGAACTTCTCGAAGTTCTTACGCGTGCACACGGGGACGACGCCGGTGGACTGCCGAGCGGAGCTGCGCTGACTATCGCGCTACCGCTACCGCTACCGCGACCGTTCCTCTGCCGCGGCTGCCCTAACTCCATATGATCTAGGGACCTTTACGTGTGGGGACGCGTCCCCGTATATCGGCTCGGGGGGCCTGATGGATCCGGCCAGTATTGGTACGACCGCCCGCATAGCCTCGTCGGTGGCGCGACCGATCATCGCGCGACTCTTCGTCAAGGAGAGCCAGGGGGCGGGGCTTGTCGACAAACCGGTGCGGGTCTCACGGCTAGTGAGCTGGGGCGGCGAGAAACGCAGCCTGAACGGGCTCGACATGTGGAAGATCGCCAGGGAACTGGTGAAGGTGGCCGTCGAGGCGAACCCGCACGAACCCCCGGTGGCGTCCGATGAACGCGAAGCCCTGGCGGACGCCCTGGCTGCGACGCTCAGCGCGCTCGGCGAGCTGGACATGGACGACGTCCAGGCTGTCCGGCTCGGCCGCGTGGGGCTGGCGCGCCGCCTGACCGCCGCACGCCCGGACGCCACCCGCGACCTGTCCGCCGACGCCGCCGTCCTCCACGACAGTTTGCTCGACCTGAGCTGTCTGCACATCTTGCACTTCTTCACTCAGCGCTCGACCTTCGTCGCCAACGCCCAGGTTGCCCAGACCCGCATGCTCGACGAGACGCTGCGCCTGCTGGACGCCCTGGTGGACCGGATTCCGCGGCCCGGCAGCGCGGACGAGGAGTTCGAGACCCGCTATCTGGCACACATCGAACGCAAGTACAGCAAGCTCAACATCTTCGGCCTCGACCTGAGCGATCCAGGCCGGGCCCGCTGGCCGCTGGACACGGCGTACCTCAACCTGGAACTGGCCTCGCAGCGCGACGGCGGCTCGCCGTCCGCCAACCGCCGACGAGTCGAGCAAGCCCTCTCCGGCTGCAACCGGGCGATGCTGCGCGGCCTCGCGGGATCAGGCAAGACCACCCTGATGCAGTGGCTGGCAGTCTCCGCCGCGCAGAATTCATTCCCCGACGAGCTGGCAAGCCTGCGCGGCCGCGTACCGTTCATGCTCCCGCTGCGCGCCCTGGCCCAGGACCCAGCGCTGCCGCGCCCCGAGCAGTTCCTCGGTGCAACTGGCAACATCCTGCACGGATTACAGCCCGAGCACTGGGCAGACCGGGTGCTCAGCAGCGGCCGCGGCATGGTGCTGATCGACGGCGTGGACGAGGTCTCCGAGAGCGAACGTCCGGTCGTGCGGCGCTGGTTGCTCGACCTCGTCGACCTGTACCCAGGGACATTCTTCCTCGTCACTTCCCGGCCGTCCGCCGTGAACGGTCTCTGGCTGGTGGAGGCCGACTTTGACGAGTTCAACCTGCTTCCGATGAACCGCCATGACGTCGACCGGTTCGTCCACGGATGGCACAACGCCGTCCTGACCACGGTCGAGGAACCCGAGGAACAGCAAGCTGTCGAACGGTGCCGGGACGCCTTGCGGACCACCCTCAGGCAGAAGCACGACCTGTACCGGCTGGCCACCATCCCCCTGATGTGCGCGCTCATCTGCGCCCTGCACCGTGACCGGCTCACCCATCTCCCCGATCGCCGCATGGAGCTGTATGCAGCCGCGCTCACCATGCTGCTCGTGCGCCGCGACAAGGAGCGCGAGATCCCCGTGCCGGACGGTCTCGCCCCCACAGAGGAGGCACAGGTCCAGCTGCTCCAGCGGATCGCGTACTGGCTGATCCGCAACGGACGATCCGAGGCGGCCCAGGCCACCGCGGTGCGCATCATCCGCGAGAAGCTCCCAGCCATGCCGCACATGGCGCCGCCCGACCGTGCCGAGGACGTCTTCCGCTACCTGCTTCTGCGCAGCGGACTGCTGCGGGAGCCGTCGGTCGGCATGGTGGACTTCATCCACCGCACATTCCAGGACTACCTCGGGGCCAAGGCCGCCGTCGAGGCCGAGGACCTCGACCTGCTCGCCGAGTCCGGCCGTGACGACCAGTGGGAAGATGTAATCCGGCTCGCCATCGGCCACGCGCGGGACGGTGAACGCGCCTATCTGTTGCGTAAATTGGTCGAGTTGGGCGACCAGAGCGCCGACCCGCAACTGCGCCGCCGCTACCACCTGCTTGCCGCCGTCGCTCTCGAACATGCCACGACCCTCGACCCGGCCGCCCGCGCCGCAGTGACCCTGCGAGCATCCGCCCTGATTCCCCCCGACACTCTTGCGGACGCGGAACAGCTCGCCACTGCCGGGGACATCGTCCTCGATCTCCTGCCCGGTCCCGATGAGCTGACGCCGGAGCAGGCCCGGGCGACGGTAGTGACCATAGCCCGGATCGGCGGAGAGGCTGCGCTCGAGCAACTGGCCCATTTCAAGCGTGTCGCCGACCGTGAAGTACGGCAGGAAGTCGCGCTGTCCTGGGCGTACTTCGACGCACGCTCCTTCGCCGAGGAGGTCCTGGCCGGGCTACCGATGGACGACCTGACGCTGCACCTGTCCGGCCCGGAACAGATCGCCTGCCTCGACGCGCTTGACCGGGTACCGCACCTCTCCCTGAGGGGGCAGATGCTGACGGCCGACCTCGTCGACGCTCTTTTCTCGCTGAAGGTCCACTCCCTGTCGATCACGCCCTCCAACGCGGAGTCATTCGCGCTGCCGTCGCTGACGCCGCTGCGCGGCCTGCGCCGACTCGTCATCGAGTCCTGTGACGTCATCACGAACATGTCCGCGCTCGGTGAAAGCCCGGCCAAGGAGCTCGCCCTGCACCGGCTACCGGACGCGGTCGACCTCGCCTTCCTTGCAAGGGCGGTAGACCTGAGGTCCCTGATTCTGTCCTCCCCTCATGGCATCCCACTCGCCGAGATGCCACTGGCACAGGTCACCTCACTCAACGTGGACGGCGTTCTGACGGGCGAGCAGGTCCCCGACTTCGCCGAGGTGTTCCCCTCGCTCACCTCCCTGACCCTGCGACTGACCTGCCAGAGCTACCAGGCGCCCGTCGACCTGTCCCCGCTGCGGAACGTGCTGCGCGGACAGGTGGACATCACGCTCGTGGATGCCGGTAAGGTCCACGGCCTGAACGCCCTTCCCGCCGACCGGGTCTCGGTACGGCACGCAGGACGGGCCAAGCCGGCTGGCCGGCCCAGGACCGGCCTCCTGCGGCGCTTTCGTGGATAGACACGGCAGCTGTAGTTCTTGATCGGTAGGGCATCGTTGCTGGTCAGGCGGTTGTGGCGGCGGTGATGTTGTTCCAGCGGCGGTGGGCTTCGG
>NZ_JBEXID010000172.1:0-7308 GCF_040608395.1 Streptomyces sp. NPDC005181 | reverse complement strand
CGTCGTTTCCGATCTTGGCGATCAAGAAACTACGGAGGGTGCGGCGTTGTTCGTGCCACGACGCGAACCGACCCACACATCTGGGCGAAGAGCCACAAAAACCGTGTTGATACGCCGAGCCCTCTGCGAGATCGGCCTGCCCGAGCGGTGCGAAGAGTGCGGTACCGGTCCGCGCTGGCATGGGAATCCGATGACGTTGGAGATCGACCACATCAACGGTGACTGGAGCGACGACCGCATCGAGAACCTACGGCTGCTGTGTCCGAACTGCCACGCCGTCACTGACACCTGGTGCCGAGGGGGCAGCCGCCGCAGGGCGTGTTGACGAACCCTCGCTCGCGCACGGCGGCCGGGCCGATACCATGATTGGCGGCAGGCGGCCGTGTCGGAATGGCAGACGAGCGGCGCTTAGAACGCCGTGGGAGAAATCCCGTGTGGGTTCGAATCCCACCGGCCGCACAGGGCAGTGGGCCGTCCCAACAGGGCGGCCCACTGCCCCAGGTCAGCCCACCAGCTCCCGCACCACCGGCACCAGCGCCCGGAACGCCTTCCCCCGGTGGCTGATCGCGTTCTTCTCCGCCGGGGTCAGTTCCGCGCAGGTCACGGTCATGCCCTCCGGCTGGAGGATCGGGTCGTAGCCGAAGCCGTTCGTGCCGGACGGGGCGTGGCGCAGGGTGCCGAGGAGGCGGCCCTCGACCACGTGTTCCGTGCCGTCCGGGAGGGCGAGGGCTGCCGCGCAGGCGAAGTGGGCGGCGCGGTGGGTGTCGTCGATGTCGGAGAGCTGGGCCAGGAGCAGGTCCAGGTTGGCGCGATCATCGCCGTGGGTGCCGGACCAGCGGGCCGAGAAGATGCCGGGGGCGCCCCCGAGCACATCGACGCAGAGGCCGGAGTCGTCGGCGATAGCTGGGTGGCCGGTGGCCTGGGCGAGGGCATGGGCCTTGAGGAGGGCGTTCTCGGCGAAGGTGACGCCGGTTTCCTTGACGTCGGGGATGTCGGGATACGCGTCCGCGCCGACGAGTTCGTGAGTGAGACCGGCGTCGGCGAGGATCGCGTGGAGTTCGTTGACTTTCCCGGCGTTGCGGGTGGCGAGGATCAGGCGGGTCATGTGCCGATTATCGCGGGGCGGGCCGGGCCCGGTGCTACGAGGTGCAGACGTTGCCGATCTCCTTGGCGGCGTCGGTGACCGGGGTGATGTCGGGGGTGGCGTCGCCGTTGTCTATGGAGGTGCGGACGTTCTTGACGCCGGTCTGGAGGTCGTCGACGGCCTTGGAGAGGTCGGCGTTGTCGGTCGTGTCGCCGAGGTTGCCGAGTTCCTTGTCTATCTCGTCGAGGGCTTCGGCTGCCTGGGTGGGGTCGTTCGAGGCGTTGGAGACGGCCTGTTGGAGGTTGTTGACGCTGGTGGCGATGGCGTCGGCGGTGCGGACGCAGTCGAGTGCCTTGTCGACGGCGCCGCAGCCGGTTGCTGCGGTGAGAGCGATGGTGAGGGCGGTCAGGGTCAGCGCGACGGTGGTGCGGCGGTGACGGGTGGCCTTGGCCATGGTGCGGGTTCCTCCCCGGATGCGGATACGAGTACGGGCGCACGGTTCGACCCGTGCGCCCCTACTCGTCACGACGCTCTGTGGTGCGTACTTGGTTGCTTCTTTACTCGCCGAGGGTACGGGCGAGTGCCACGTGCTGGTAGGCGGTGAGGTCGACGCAGCCCGCGGTGGCGAGGTCGAGGAGCACGTTCAGTTCCTTGCGGTCGAACGGCTCGGCCTCGGCGGTTCCCTGGACTTCGACGAAGCGGCCGTCGCCGGTGCAGACGATGTTCATGTCGGTCTCGGCGCGGACGTCCTCCTCGTAGCAGAGGTCGAGGAGCGGCGTGCCGTCGACGATGCCGACGCTGACGGCGGAGACGGTGCCGGTGAGCGGCTTGCGGCCGTGCCGGATGAGCTTCTTGCCCTGGGCCCAGGTGATGGCGTCGGCGAGGGCGACGTACGCACCGGTGATGGCGGCGGTGCGGGTGCCGCCGTCGGCCTGGAGGACGTCGCAGTCGAGGACGATGGTGTTCTCGCCGAGGGCCTTGTAGTCGATCACGGCGCGCAGGGAGCGGCCGATGAGGCGGCTGATCTCGTGGGTGCGGCCACCGATCTTGCCGCGTACGGATTCGCGGTCGCCGCGGGTGTTGGTGGAGCGGGGCAGCATGGAGTATTCGGCGGTGACCCAGCCTTCGCCGCTGCCCTTGCGCCAGCGGGGGACGCCTTCGGTGACGGAGGCGGTGCAGAAGACTTTGGTGTCGCCGAAGGAGATGAGGACTGAGCCTTCGGCGTGCTTGCTCCATCCGCGTTCGATGGTGACGGGGCGGAGCTGTTCGGGGGTGCGGCCGTCGATACGAGACATGGCGTCGAGCCTATCGGCTGTGCCGCAGGCCCCGGTCCGGGCGGGAGCGGGGCCTGTGGGGTGCGGAGCCGGGCGGGCTCAGCGGGTGGTCACATCATGTCTTCGATGTCGGTGGCGATAGGGTCGGCGTCGGTGCCGATGACGACCTGGATCGCGGTGCCCATCTTGACGACGCCGTGGGCGCCGGCGGCCTTGAGCGCGGCTTCGTCGACCTTGCTCGGGTCGATGACTTCGGTGCGGAGGCGGGTGATGCAGCCTTCGACCTCTTCGATGTTGTCGATGCCGCCGAGCCCGGCGACGATCTTCTCAGCCTTGCTGGCCATGTCGTTCTCCCTGGTTGTTCGCGTCCGCATGCCGGCCCACCATGGGTCCGTTTCGTCACGGTAACGCACGGTTGGCCCAACTTCGCGGGCGAGCTGTCGGCCCATCACCAATGATGACGATCACCGATGCCCTGCCTTCCGGGCGGGCTCCGCACCGTAACGCAACTGGTCTACACCAGTTTGCGTCGACCGCCAAACGTGGCCTGTTCCGGGAGGACGACGATGAGCTCAGACAGCGCCGCCGTGCCACGGAAACAGTGGTGGAACGGTCTGTTCCAGGGCCTCCAGAAGATGGGACGCAGCCTCCAGCTCCCGATCGCGGTGCTCCCGGCCGCGGGTATCCTCAATCGGTTCGGCCAGGACGACGTGTTCGGGGACAAAGGACTCGGCTGGAACAACGTCGCCAAGGTCTTCGATGCCGCCGGTGGTGCGCTGCTCGACTCCGGGCTGGGCCTGCCGCTGCTGTTCTGCGTCGGTGTCGCCATCGGAATGGCGAAGAAGTCGGACGGCTCGACGGCGCTCGCCGCGGTGACCGGCTTCCTCGTCTATTACGCGGTGCTGCACGCCTTCCCGGTGGACTGCTCCCCGGGCTCCACGTTCACCGACGGCGGCACGTGGTTCGGCACCTGTGTCACCGGCGACGCGAAGGTGACGGCCGCCGAGTACCAGAACCCCGGGGTGTTCGGGGGCATCGTGATGGGCCTGCTGTCCGCCTGGTTCTGGCGGCGGTACCACCGCGTCAAGCTGGTCGACTGGCTGGGCTTCTTCAACGGCCGCCGGCTCGTGCCGATCATCATGGCGTTCGTCGGGCTGGTCTTCGCGGCCCTGTGCGCCTGGCTGTGGGCGCCGATCGGTGACGGTCTGATCAGCTTCTCCGAGTGGCTGACCGATCTGAACTGGCTGGGCTCCGGGATCTTCGGCGTCGCCAACCGCGCACTGCTGGTCATCGGTCTGCACCAGTTCCTGAACACCTTCGTCTGGTTCCAGTTCGGCGACTTCACCAAGCCGGACGGGACGGTGGTGCACGGTGACATCAACCGGTTCCTGCAGGGCGACCCGACGGCCGGGCAGTTCACCACGGGGTTCTTCCCGATCATGATGTTCGCGCTTCCGGCGGCAGCCCTGGCGATCTACCACTGCGCCAAGCCGCATCGCCGGAAGGCGGTCGGCGGCATGATGCTCTCGGTCGGTCTGACGTCGTTCGTGACGGGTATCACCGAGCCGATCGAGTACTCGTTCCTCTTCGTCGCCCCGCTTCTGTATGCGATCCACGCGGTACTCACCGGTGTGTCGATGGCGGTGAGCTGGGGGCTGGGCGTGAAGGACGGCTTCAGCTTCTCGGCGGGTCTGATCGACTACGTCATCAACTGGAGTCTGGCGACGAAGCCGTGGCTGATCATTCCGATCGGTCTCTGCTTCGCAGTGGTGTACTACGTGCTGTTCCGGTTCGCGATCACCAGGTTCAACCTCCAGACGCCCGGGCGAGAGCCCGACGAGCTGGAGGCGGAGATCGAGAAGGACCTGGTCAAGTAGCTCCCCGACCGGACTCCGCACCCGGTCGGCGAAGGCCCCCGGACCTCATGGTCCGGGGGCCTTCGCCATGTCACTGAAGGTATCGATGAGCTACTGCGAAGTAGTCGACATTTGCATGTTCCTTATCCCACCCACACCGTGCTAAAACTGGTCTACACCACTGAGTGGTCCAGACCACGTGACGCCCGTCACGTTTCTGGAGTCGTCGCCCCCAAGAATCCCTGCACCTGGCGGCGCCTTGTCCAATGGAGGAAGTTGATGACCACGGCGAGCGCCGCACCCGCGGCCACCAAGAAGAAGGGTGCGGGTGTGATGGCTGTTATGCAGCGCATCGGCCGCAGCCTCATGCTGCCCGTCGCGGTGCTGCCCGCAGCTGCTCTGCTGGTCCGGCTCGGCAACGCCGACATGCTCGGCCGCGACTCGTTCCCGACCGTCATCACGAAGCTCGCCGGCTACATGTCCGCGGGCGGCGGGGCCATTCTCGACAACATGGCGCTGCTGTTCGCCGTCGGTATTGCGATCGGTTTCGCCAAGAAGTCGGACGGTTCGACGGCCCTCGCCGCTGTCACCGGCTACCTGGTCTTCCAGAAGGTGCTCGCCACCTTCACCGACAGCAACCTGCCCCAGGTCGCGAGCGTCGTGGACGGCAAGATCGTCATGAGCGACGCACCGGTCAACGCCGGTGTGCTCGGCGGTGTCGTGATCGGCATAGTCGTGGCCCTGCTCTACCAGAGGTTCTACCGGACGAAGCTGCCCGACTGGGCGGGCTTCTTCAGCGGCCGTCGCCTCGTGCCGATCCTCTCGGCCTTCGCGGGCCTGATCATCGGCATCGCCTTCGGTCTGATCTGGCCGGTCCTCGGCACCGGTCTGCACAACTTCGGTGAGTGGCTGGTCGGTTCCGGCGCCGTCGGCGCGGGCATCTTCGGTGTCGCCAACCGTGCGCTGATCCCGGTCGGCATGCACCACCTGCTGAACTCGTTCCCGTGGTTCCAGGCGGGCGAGTACAAGGGTGCCCACGGCGACATCGCCCGATTCCTGGCCGGTGACCCGCAGGCCGGACAGTTCATGACCGGCTTCTTCCCGATCATGATGTTCGCCCTCCCGGCGGCCTGCCTCGCGATCGTCCACTGCGCCCGCCCGGAGCGCCGCAAGGTCGTCGGCGGCATGATGTTCTCTCTCGCGCTCACCTCGTTCGTCACCGGTGTGACCGAGCCGATCGAGTTCACGTTCATGTTCATCGCCCCGGTGCTGTACGCGATCCACGCGGTGCTCACGGGAGTGTCCATGGCCCTGACCTGGGCGCTCGGCATGAAGGACGGCTTCGGCTTCTCGGCCGGCCTGGTCGACTTCGGATTGAACCTCGGCATCGCGACGAAGCCGTGGACGCTGGTGCTGGTAGGCCTCTGCTTCGCGGTCGTCTACTACGTGGTCTTCCGCTTCGCGATCACCAAGTTCAACCTGCCGACCCCGGGCCGGGAGTCGGACGAGGAGCTCGCCGAGCTGCTCAAGGCCGAGGCGAAGTAGGCCTCGCCCCTCCCGTAGGTACGACGGAGCCCCCACCTTCCGCCCGGAAGGTGGGGGCTCCGTCGTAGCTGCGCGAGGCCCTAGATCTCGTAGACCGCCCCCGGAACCGCCAGTTCCGCCGGGCCGCCGTAGATCGCGCGGGCGTCCGCCAGGTTGCGGTCGGCGTCCGTCCACGGCGGGATGTGGGTCAGGACGAGCCGGCCCACCTTCGCGCGCGCGGCAAGTTCGCCTGCTTCGCGACCGCTGAGGTGGAGGTCCGGAATGTCCTCCCTGCCGTGTATGAACGATGCTTCGCAGAGGAACAGATCGGTGCCCTCGGTGAGTTCGTCCAGCGCCTCGCAGGTTCCGGTGTCGCTGGAGTAGGTCAGCGAGCGGCCGTCGTGCTCGATGCGGATGCCGAAGGTGTCGACGGGGTGGCAGACCTTCTCCGTACGGACCGAGAAGGGGCCGATGTCGAACGAGCCGGACTTCAGCGTGTGGAAGTCGAAGACCTCGCTCATCGCCCGGTCGGACGGGGTGTCGCCATGTGCGGTCGTCAGCCGCTGCTCGGTGCCGTCGGGGCCGTAGACCGGGATGGGCGTCGGACGTCCGCCGTCATGCCGGTAGTAGCGCACCACGAAGTACGCGCACATGTCGATGCAGTGATCGGCATGGAGATGGCTGAGGAAAATGGCATCCAGGTCGTAGAGGCCGATGTGGCGCTGCAGCTCGCCAAGGGCGCCGTTACCCATGTCGAGGAGCAGCCGGAAGCCGTCGGCCTCTACGAGGTAGCTCGAGCATGCCGAACCCGCGGACGGGAACGAGCCGGAGCAGCCGACGACGGTGAGCTTCATGGAGCGTGAACCTCCGAGACGTGGGAACGGGGAGGGTTCGTGCGATTTGTTGAGCCTAAGGCGCCAAACACCTGGTCGCTCCTCCAAGGCCTGCCGTTGTGGGCGAACTCACCTGCTCTGTCACCGGTTCGATGGAAGCGGTTGCTAGGCGCGGGCCTGCGGAGGCGCCGGTACCGTCGGTGCATGAA
This sequence comes from Streptomyces sp. NPDC005181, assembly GCF_040608395.1. Classification (NCBI taxonomy): domain Bacteria; kingdom Bacillati; phylum Actinomycetota; class Actinomycetes; order Kitasatosporales; family Streptomycetaceae; genus Streptomyces; species Streptomyces sp. NPDC005181. The sequence goes on along the minus strand of NZ_JBEXID010000172.1, from coordinate 528 downwards.
CATGTCCTGGTGGACGGCGCTCGGCGCGGTCGTACTGCTGGCACTCGTTGCCGCGATTGCCGATGGACGGGGCCGGCTCGGGCGCGGTGACCGGCGCCCGGGCGGGCGCCCGAGGGCGCGGACGCGCCCGCCGGGGAGGACGGAGGGGCCCCGGGGCGGTCCGGAGCGGACACCGCGGCCGGGTGAGATCTGGTGGGCCGAGGTGCCGTACGAGGACGGGCCCGGGTCGAAGGACCGGCCGTGCCTGGTGCTGTCGGTACGGGATGGCGCAGCGCGCGTCGCGAAGATCACCAGCAAGCATCACGAGGAGCGGCCGGGAGTGATCGCGCTGCCGCCGGGCGCGGTGGGCGATCCGCGGGGGCCGGCGAGCTTCCTGGAGACGGACGAGCTGCGGGATGTGGCGGTGCGGGGGTTCCGGCGGCGGGTGGGGACGGTGGACCCGGCGGTGTGGGAGCGGGTGCGGGGGTTCGGGTGACGGGGCCGGAAAAATGTCCTCGGTCGCCGGGTGGGCCCGAATTCGGATCGGAA
>NZ_JBEXID010000171.1:0-7319 GCF_040608395.1 Streptomyces sp. NPDC005181 | reverse complement strand
GCAGGATCGCTGTCAGCGAGTACCACCGGCCCCGCCGTGCGCGCGGGTCGGGCACCGAGTCGAAGTAGGGCCGCAGATCGGCGATCCGGTCGGGGTCCAGCGGACCCAGCTTCACCAGCACGGCAGGGATGGGAGAGGATGCAGCAGCAGGCACGGGCCACCTCAAGATCATCGGGCTTAGACACCACAATGATCACGAAGCCCGTGCCTGCCCTGTTATGCGCCCCAACCGGTCACTCCCCGACCAGCCGCACGAACCCGGAACTTGCAACCGCCCTGCTCGGGCGCCGCCGCATCGGACTCGGGTTCCGGGTCCGGTCAGGGTGCCGGGTCCGCCAGGACTCCGGACACCAGGATCTCCGTGAACCTCCAGGGCACGAAGGCCGTCGCGGGCAAGCCGGTGACGGTGACGCTGGCCGACGGGAAACTGAAGACGGTGAAGGTGACTGCCGCCGAGGGCGACGCGCTCACCGGCCGGACCTGGACGTCGGACCGGGTCGCCGCACCCGGTACCGAGTACAGCGTCGAGGCCACAGACACCGGGGGCGGCACCGACCGCGCGGGGTTCTCGACCGTCGCGGCCGACAAGGTCCACAAACTGACGCTCGCGCCCGGCAAGAACACCACCGTCGGCATCGCCCAGCCGCTGTCGATCGTCTTCGACAATCCGGTGAAGGACAAGGCCTCGGTCGAGAGGGGGCTGAAGGTCACCACGTCGAACAACACCGAGGGGTCCTGGGGCTGGCTGCAGGACTACTCCGGCAAGGACAGGATCGACTGGCGGCCCAAGGAGTACTGGAAGTCCGGTACGCGCGTCACGCTCGACGCCGATCTGAATGGCATCGACTCGGGCCCGGCCGGCGGCTGGTTCGTACGCGACTACGCGACGACGTTCACGATCGGCCGCAACCAGGTGGTCAAGGTCGACCTCGACCGGCACCGGCTGGCGTTGCACCGGGACGGGAAGACGATCATGGACGTACCCATGTCGGCGGGCACTCCGGGCGGGGAGAAGGCCTCCTGGCGGGGCACGGCCGTACTGATGGCGAAGGAGGGCACGATCAACATGCGCTCCGAGACGGTCGGCCTGGGCGACGCGTACGACAAGATGGTCGACTCGTCGATGCGGCTGACCTGGTCGGGGATGTACGCCCATGCCGCGCCGTGGAACGCCGCGTACTTCGGGGTCGCCAACCACAGTTCCGGCTGTGTGGGGATGAGCGGCGCGAACGCCGCGGAGCTGTATCGGACGGCGCAGGTCGGCGACCCGTTCGAGATCAACGGCGCGGACGCCAAGGGCACGGTCGCGGAGGGCAACGGCTACGGGGCGTGGAATGTGTCCTGGACCGACTGGCAGGCGAAGAGCGCCCTCAACTGATCGCTGCGGCCCGCTCCGGCTCCCCGGCCACTACTGACATCACGTCCAACAATCGTTACGCTCACGCAACTTACCGGGGAGTTACCAGCGGTAATTGACCAGGGTTACCGTCGGGTCACTTTGCACCGACACGCGTGAGGAGTGACCCGTGGGACGTCCGTACCCGGCTCTGCGCACCACCGCATCCATCGGAACCGCTGCCGTCCTGATCGCCGGAGCCGCCCTCGGCGTGGCTCCGGCGGCCGCAGCCCAGCCCCTCGCCGCACCCGTGGCGGTGTCGGCCCCGAGCCTGAAGTTCTACGACATCCCCGGTTCCGGCGGTATCACCCTCAAGGGCAATGTCTTCACGCCCGCCGGTACGGAGCCGGGCGACAGACACCCGCTGATCGTGCTGCCCAGCAGCTGGGCGACGCCCCAGATCGAGTACCTCGCGCAGGCACAGCAACTGGCCGACTCCGGCTATGTGGTGGTCAGTTACACCTCGCGCGGCTTCTGGCTCTCCGGCGGGAAGATCGAGGTCGCCGGGCCGCCGGACATCGCCGATGTCTCGGCCGTCATCGACTGGGCCCTCGCCCACACCCCCGCCGACCCACAGCGCATCGGCATGGGCGGTGTGTCGTACGGCGCGGGCATCAGCCTGCTCGCGGCCGGTCACGACAAGCGGATCAAGGCCGTGGTCGCGCTGAGTGGTTGGGCCGATCTCATCGACTCCATCTACAGCGGCCGTACCCAGCACCTCCAGGCCGCCGCACTGCTCGGTGGCGCCGGCCTGCTCACCGGCCGCCCGAGCGACGAACTCAACACGACGCTCACCGACTTCCTCGGCTCCAACCTGGCCAAGGAACCGGACATGATCGCCTGGGGGAAGGAGCGCTCCCCCGCCACGTATCTGGACGAGATCAACGCCAACGGCGCCGCCGTCATGATGGGCAACGCGTGGGGCGACACGATCTTCCCGCCCAACCAGTACGCCTCGTTCTACGAGAAGCTCAGCGGCCCCAAGCGTCTGGAGTTCCGCCCGGGCGACCACGCCACCGCCGAAGCCACCGGCCTGCTCGGCCTGCCCAACGACACCTGGACAGACGCCCGCCGCTGGTTCGACCGCTATCTCAAGGGCGAGCGCAACGGCATCGACCAGGAACTGCCGGTCCAGCTCAAGTCCCGTACGGACAGCGGCTACGAGGGCTACCCCAACTGGAAGTCGGTCGGCGCCGACCGCAAACGGATCCCGCTCAGCGGCACGAAGAAGATCTACGCGAACATCGACTCGGGCGCCGATGGCGGCATCGTGATGCTGTCGAACGCGCTCGACCAGTTCGTGAAGCTGCCTCCGGTCGCTTCGATCCCTCTGCTGCCGCGCACCTTCGCGGGCGTCTGGCAGTCCGAGCGGTACGGCTCCGCACAGCACATCCGCGGGACCGCGAAGCTCCACACCACGGTCGCCGGTAACAAGGAGAGCGGCACCCTCGTCGCGTATCTCTACGACGAGGGGCCGCTCGGCCTCGGCAAGCTGGTCAGCAACGCCCCCTATACCTTCCACGGACAGACGCCGGGGCGGCCGTTCGCCGTGGACCTGGAGCTGTTCTCCACGGCCTACGACCTTCCGGCCGGTCACCGACTTGCCCTGGTCGTCGACACCGTCGACCCGCTCCATATCGAGCACAACCCGGCCGGCTCACAGCTGACCTTCTCCTCGCCGGACACGGCCCCCTCGTACCTGTCCGTTCCGTTGCGCGAGAAGTGATCACCGGCTGCTGCCGGGCGGGCACCGCTCCTCCAGACCGCTGTACGGCCGGTCTGGGCTACTGCACTCCCGGCAGCAGCGTTCCTGGTTCGGCCGGTGCGACCTCCACGGCCTTCGTCTTCGGGTTGCGCCGCTCCCGCTTGGCCACCCAGGTGGCGAACCAGGAGAGCAGCATGCACATCCCGATGTAGATCGGCGAGATCACCAACACCACGGGGATGAAGGGAAGATCGTAGTCCAGGTTGGACGCGATGAGTTTGCCGGCGTGGAGGAATTCCTCGTACGTGATCAAGTAGCCGAGCGAGGTGTCCTTCAGCGCCACCACCAGCTGGCTGATGATGGCGGGCAGCATGGCGCGCACCCCCTGCGGGGCCAGCACGAAGGTCATGACCTGCGTCTTGCGCATGCCGAGGGCGTACGCGGCCTCGCGCTGGCCGCGATCCACCGAGTTGATGCCGGTACGGAAGACTTCGGCGAGCACCGAGCCGTTGTAGAGGGTCAGTCCGGCGACCAGCGCGGGCAGCGGCTGCACCTTCAGCGCCACGAAGATGAAGAAGATCATCACCAGGACGGGCATGGCCCGGAAGAACTCGACGACGAGCGTGGCGAGCCAGCGCACCGCCCGGTGTTCGGAGAGCCGCCCGACGGCCAGGACCGCCCCGAGTGCCAGCGCGAGCACCGCGGCGTACGCGAACGCCTTCAGCGTGTTGCCGAGTCCGCGCAGCAGCAGTTCCTGGATGCCCTTGTACTCGAAGGGTGACCACTTGGCGCTGGTGAACTGCTCGGTGGCGAAGAGCAGATAGATGATCCAGCCGACCAGGGCGAGGATCAGGACCGTGGAGACGATCCCGTACACCCGGTGACGTTTACGGGTGAGCGGGCCCGGGATGTCGTAGAGCGCGGTGGCTTCGGGGGCGTGCGTGGTCATCGGGCGACTCCCCAGTGCTTCTCCATCAGATTGAAGAGCGCACTGATGGACAGGGTGATGATCAGGTAGCCGACGGCGATCCAGACGAAGGTCCAGATGATGTTGTAGCCCAGCTCGTTGAGGGTCTTGTAGGTGCCGAGCAGCTCGGTGACGCTGAATGCCCCGGCGATCGCCGAGTTCTTGGCGAGGGCGATGAGCGTCGAGCCGACCGGCGGGATCACCGAGCGGAACGCCTGCGGCAGCACCACGGAGCCCAGCGTCTGTCCGAAGGTCATGCCGAGGCTGCGGGCTGCCTCGCCCTGGCCCTGCGGCACGGTGTTGATCCCGGAGCGCAGGGCCTCGCAGATGAACGCAGAGGTGTAGCAGCCGAGCGCGAGAACCGCGAAGACCTTGAACGGCAGGACCAGGCCGAAGCGCGGCAGGCCGAGCAGAACGGCGAAGAAGAGCAGGGTCAGCGGGGTGTTGCGCAGCACCATCACCCAGACGGTGCCGAACACCCGGAGTGAGCCGACGGGCGCCACCCGGAACGAGGCCATGACAAAGCCGAGCACCAGCGCCAGGATCGAGGCGAAGACGGTGAGTTCGAGGGTGCCGAGGAAGCCTTCGGCGTAGGTCGAGAAGTTCTCTGTCAGTACGTCCATGGTGTGGCCCGTCCCCTCAGGTCGCCGGGTAGCGGTCGATGGGCGGCGGAGTCGGCGCGGGCACTCCGGAGAGGCCGAGGGTGGCCTCGAACGCCTTCTTCCAGTTGCCGTTCTTCTCGTTGGCCTCAAGGGCGTCGTTGAGTGCGAACCGCAGCGCGTTGTCGCTGCGCGGTACGCCGATGCCGTACGGCTCCTCGGAGAAGGGCTTGCCGACCACCTTCAGCTCCTTGGGTGCCTTGGCGGCGAAGCCCAGCAGGATGGCGTCGTCGGTGGTCACGGCGTCGACCTGGTAGGTCAGCAGGTTGTCGACACAGATCGAGTACGTGTCGTAGGCGACCAGGATCGCCTTCGGGTAGTCGGCCGCGATCCGCTGGTACGGGGTCGAGCCGGCCGCCGAGCAGACCGTCCTGCCGGCCAGGTCCTGCGGGCCGTTGATGTCGTGCTCGTCCGTGCGGACGAGCAGCGACTGCCCGGCCATCAAGTACGGACCGGCAAAGCCGACGAGCCTCTTGCGCATCTCGTTGATGGTGTAGGTGCCGACGTAGTAGTCGATCTGGCCGTTCTGCAGCGCGGTCTCGCGGTTGGCGGAGGCGATCGTCCTGAAGCGGATGGTCTTCGGATCGAAGCCGAGCGAGGCGGCCATCATCCTGGCGATCTCGATGTCGAAGCCGAAGTAGAGGCCGGTGGCCGGGTCCTTCTCGCCCAGGTACGGCTGGTCCTCCTTGGCGCCGACCCGGAGGTAGCCGCGCTTCTTCGCCTTCGTCCAGGTTTTCGACTCGGGCAGCTGGAAGCCGGTGTCGACCTTGTACACGGGCAGCTGCCCGGGCCGCGGCCCCTTCACCGGAGGGCTGCCCTCCTTGCCGCAGCCGACAGCGAGGACGGCCAGCAGGAGACCCGCACAGGCGGCCAGTACTTTTCTCGTACGCAACTGGGAGCCTCCCGTCAGTGCTTGAGGATCTTGGACAGGAAATCCTTGGCACGGTCGCTCTCGGGAGTGGTGAAAAACGCCTCCGGGATGCGGTCCTCGACGATGCGGCCGTCCGCCATGAAGACCACACGATTGGCGGCGGACCTGGCGAACCCCATCTCGTGCGTGACGACGACCATGGTCATGCCGTCCCTGGCGAGCTGCTGCATGACCTCAAGCACCTCGTTGATCATCTCCGGGTCGAGCGCCGAGGTCGGCTCGTCGAAGAGGAGGGCCTTGGGATCCATGGCAAGGGCGCGGGCGATGGCGACCCGCTGCTGCTGGCCGCCGGAGAGCTGGGCGGGGTACTTGTCGGCCTGCGAGGCGAGCCCGACCCGCTCCAGGAGCTCCCGGGACCGCGCGTCGCATTCGTCCTTCTTGCGTTTGCGGACCTTGAGCTGGGCGAGCGAGACGTTGGCCAGCACGGTCTTGTGCGCAAACAGATTGAACGACTGGAAGACCATGCCGACTTCGGCCCGCAGCTGCGCGAGCCCCTTCCCCTCCTCCGGGAGGGGTCTGCCGTCGATAGCGATATATCCCGACTCGATCGTCTCGAGTCTGTTGATGGTCCGGCAGAGCGTGGACTTGCCGGAGCCGGAGGGGCCGATGACCACCACCACCTCCCCGCGGCCGACGGTGAGATTGATGTCCTGCAGTACGTGCAACGATCCGTAGTACTTATTGACGTCCCGCAGCTCGATCAACGGATCGACGGCCATACGCTGCCCTACCCACTTATCGCTGTGTCGAGTTCAGCGCAAACTATCCACCCCGATAAGGGACTTCGCACCCGACACGCATAAATGGTGCATAAGGCGTTTTATTTGGTTTGGGTGATGGGCTACCCTTCGGCCGACTCTGCGTACACCTGCGACAGCTCAGGACTTCCGGTCATCGCCCAGTCGAGCCCCGCCTCGACGACATCGATCTCCCGCCCGGAGGTGAGCCGCACCACGGGCTGACCGCTCGGCCAGATGCGCCAGGCCGCACCCGGGACGTTGCGCACGAGGACGGTACCCAGATAGAGCCCGGCGTCATTGCCCAGCCAGGGCAGCTCCTCGGGGTCGTCGCGCCAGCGCGGCGGCAGCTGGTCGAGCGCCATCAACGAGGCCGGGGTGTCGTCGAGTTCCAGTCCGCGCTGCCCCACTCGGACACGCAGCAGCTCACACTCGGCGAGCAGCTCGGCGACGCCTTCCGGGTCGACCTCGACGGCGGCCGCGAGGCCCGCCCCGCGCGTACCGTCGTGACGCTTACGCCAGTTGTCCAAGAAAGGGATGTTCATACCACTCAGGGTCGCATCCCGGCCGGGATACGCACCACAGGGCGCGCGGCCTGTCGTTCGAGGACTGAACCCGGTGCACACATCCGGCCACGCGCCGCCGCACGCGCCGTCCGCACGCCCCGCCCGGCGCTGAACGGGCGGGGCGGTCCGAGTCTTCGCAAGCAGCCAGCAAGCGGGACAATGACAGGAACCACCGTATCGGCGACCACTGACAACGCCGTCCGGCCGGACTCCGGCCGGGACGGCTAAGCTTGATCTTTAAGGCTGCTGCTCGGCCCCGCCGCGTCTAGGCATATCCGTTTTGCGCTGTTTCTTGCCGACTGGGTGGCGGGGTGCGGGTGTGGAGGTGCGGCCCTTGGGGCGGCCTGGGCCGGGGTGG
>NZ_JBEXID010000170.1:0-7348 GCF_040608395.1 Streptomyces sp. NPDC005181 | reverse complement strand
CTGGCAACCGTGCCTGCCGCATGTCGTCACCCACCCCACCAGCAACGGCAGTTGGGGCGAATCCGCTCATTCCGTTTTCACGCCGAGGCCCTGGGGGCGTAGCGCTGGCGGCCTCGCCGCTCAACCGCTCATCTCCGTTTCGATCGGTGCTCATCTCGGTTCCCCCAGCGTCCGCGCGACATCATGTGTCACATCGTCAGGGCCGAGCAAACGGGCCAGACTCCTCAAACCGCGGCGGGCCGGCATCCGTACGACAGGGCGGGGCCTGCCCATCACCCGGGCGGCTGCGTGTTCGTCCAGGCGTACGACATGGCGGAGGAGGACCGCCTCGACCTGGGTGCGGGGCAGCCGGGCGACCAGAGCCTGGGCTGTCTCGGCGGACAGCGTTGCTCCGCGCAGGGTGTGGGCGATGTGGTCCTCGGTCGGCGGCGTCCAGGGGCTTCCCGGAGAGCCGGGCGATGCCCCGTGAAGCCGGAAGTAGCCCAGCGCGTGCCGCCGGGCAATACTCGCCGTCCAACCGCGGAATCCGTGCCTGTCGCCACGAAACCGTGGTGGCTCGCATGCGGTCTCCCGCCAGGCAGCGGCGGCGATGTCCTCGGCGTCCTCACCCGCGAACCCGCGCAGGTAGCCGAGCAGACCCGGTTGGACCAGCCGGTACAGCACAGCGAAGGCGGCCTCGTCACCGTCCTGGGCCCGAACGACCGCCGTGCTCACCGCGGGATTGTCGGCCGACACGCGCTGAGCGTGCCCTCCTCGTCCCACGATCCGTCCCCCCATGGGCCAACCAACGCCCCCGGAGCGTACGACAGGTCGCACCGGCGTCCCAAATACTCGGTGGCCACTCCACACAACGGTCACGGACACCGATCACGGCGCCGACGCAGGGGAGCGAGTGGGACGTTGTCCTTCGCCCCGCCCTGCTGCCAGTGACGCGTGCAGGGGCAGACCGTCACGGGGGGAAAGGAGCCTGTCCCTGCACGCCGGAGCCCGCGTACCTCCCCCTAGAGGGCGGGCCCTGTGACCCTCATTGCGGGTCACTTACTCCAGCGCGTCGTGCACTTGGAGTGTCACGGGGGCCGGCTGATGGTTGCGAAATCAACACTCCTGTGAAGAGGGGTACTTGTCGTGATCACGAGTTGGCCACGAACGATACGGCTGTCCAGCGCGAGAAACGCCGGGGGCACGACCAGCGTGCCGCAGGACACGCCCGCTGTATCACCTGGGGCGGAAGCCCGGTCAGCCTCGGCCTTCGACGCCATCATCCGGGATCGCCCAGGAGGGGCGGGCGGGGGAGATCGCCCGGCGCGGCCGCTGGGCGGGGCCGGGGCGTGGGCGAGGAGGAGGGGCGGTGCCTGGTCGCGGCGGGCTCGGTGCGGGCACAGGGGTGAGATGCCCTGTGCCGGCGGTTGCCGCACCGCGCGGTGGCGTGAAGTGGGCCACCTCGCGTGGGGACATGCCGAGCAGGCGGCCGGCGTCGCCTTGGCTCAGGCACAGGGTGTCCACGAGCTCGTGGACGGCGGCGGCGATCGCCTCCTCTTCGGCGGCGACCGCGGCCGCCCGGCGGCGCCGCGCTTCCGACACCGAGCCGAGCACGGGCGCGAGTTCGGGCACCAACATGTCCAGGACGATAGCGTCCGGATGGGCCCCGACGGCTTCGGCGACGAGACCGCGCGCCAGGTCCTCCGCCCCCTCGAGGGTGCGGCATTGGGTGTGCAGGGCGAGGCGGGGGACGTCGACGGCCCACCACCGGCCGATTCGGTGCAGCAGGACTTCATAGCGGGACCTCACGGGCTGCGCCTCCTCTCCCTTCCACCGGCTAGGTCTTTTGCTCACGGGCTGACGCACGCCTCGCGCGCTCTGTTCCCCTCCCGCGCACACGCCTTACGACGGCGGGAGCCGAGCGCGTCAGGGCGGCCGGCGTCGGTGACGAGCCGGGATACCGTCGTCGGCGCGAGTCCTGCGTTCCCCGGCCGTACGACGTCGATGTGTGGCGCGATCCGCTCCCGGCGGCCACTCGTCACCTGAGCCGCACCTCCTGCTTGCCGAGCTGGGCACGGCCGGGTCCCGGCACGGTCAGCCGAGGCACACCACGAGCAGGCAGACCTCCGTCGGCGACGTGGATGCCGGTGCGTGGCTCGCCTGGGACGAGCCCGAGTCCGTGCCGCCGGTGGCTGCGGGCGCCGACGACTGCTGCTTCGCCGTACCGGTGCGGTCGGGGGCCGTAGCACCGGAGGACGGCGCGGTGTTCTGCGGCTGCGGGGTCGACGTCGCAGCCGGACGGGGAGGCACGGTGGCGTCCGGCCGGGCGATCTGCGGCGTCCTGCGGGGCGGGGCCGCAAGGGACTGCTGTCGCGGGGCGCCGGTGGCCGGCGACTGCTCTTCGGGAGTGGTGTCTGACGATCGGTGAGTGGTGAGCGGTGTGGACGCCGGACGGGTGTGCTCAGGCACCTGCTCTTCCGCGACGCCCATGCTCCTGGCGTCCGGCGCTGTGGCCGCCTGTGCCCGGTCGGTGGAGTGCCGGTCCATCGTGGCGATGGTCAGGCCGCCTCCGACGAGGGCGATGGTGGTCGCGACCACGGCCCGACGCTGGTTCTTCTTCCAGCGGGCCAGCTGGCGACGGCGTGCCGCCCGCCCCTGCCGCGCAGTCAGCAGGCCCTCGAGATGGGCGGACGGGGCGGTGTACGGGGCCGCGTTCGTGCCGGCCTCGAGCTCAGTCTCGTCACGCTGGGGGTCGTCGTGCCACCTGTCGGAGGCCGCGGACTCTCCGGCATACGTTGCACCGGGTCCGTTGCCGGTCATCGCCGAGGCGGCGCCCCCGGCCGGGCCGGCGCGGCCGTCGGCGGAGGGCGGAGCGATGTCCGGGGCGTAGGCGCCGCACCCGGGACACACCAGGGCGCCGTTGAGGTGCCGACGACACGAGGAGCAGTAGTCCATCTGCGGTCTCCTGGGTTGACTGCGCCGTCGGCCCGCCTGGGCCACGGCCTGATCACGTTCGCCTGCGAGATCGAACGGCCAGCCACGCTAACCAGGCTTTCGAAAGGCTGTGTGCAGCCTGTGTGGTGCTCCTGCACAGATTCTCTGGGCCTCGCTCATGTCGGGCGTAACTGCACCCCTCCCTGCCCTTCCTTACGCCAGCCCGGGTGAAACCCTCGGACCATCTGGACCGGTGCGCCGAGGCTGTCCATGGGGTCGGCATAGTGGCGGGGTCTCCGTACCGGCTTCGCGGGCGAAACGCCTGCTCGGCGCCGACTTCCGCACCGGGTCACCCATCTGGATCGACCTCGGTAGCCCGGACACGGACGCGGCCGCCTTCTACGGCGCCGTCTTCGGGCGGCAGTACGTGTCCGCCGGGCCCGCCGCGGGCGGGTACGGGTTCTTCCAGAAGGATGGGAAGACCGTCGCCGCCCTCGGGCCGCTGACGCAGGATGGGGCCACGTCGGCCTGGGCGACGTACTTCCGCAGCGACGACATCCAGGCTGCCACCGCCCGTGGCGTGGCCGCCGGCGGAGGCACTGTGCGCGTCGAACCCATGAACATGGGCGAGAGCCGGCTGGCTCAGTTCTCCGACCCCCAGGGCGCGCAGTTCGCCGTACTGCAGTCCAACAAGGGGTTGGAGAAGGCCTCCGAGGACAACACGCTGGTGTGGGTGGAGCTGCACGTCGGCGAGCCGGAGGCGGTGATGCGCTTCTACGACGGGCTGTTCGGCTGGCGCTCCGAGATGCCGGAGCCCGGCATGACGTACCGGGTCCTCAGCATCAAGGAGGGCGACCAGCAGGAGGGGTCCTTCGGCGGCGTAGCCCCGCTTCAGGGTGGGCAGGAGATGGCGCGTTGGGTGCCCTACTTCGCGGTGGCCGATGCTGATGCGGTGGTCGCGGCGGTGCAGGGGAATGTTCTGCTGGCTGCGCGGGCGTGGCAGGTTGCCGGGATTGTGGGTGACCGTGAGCCGGGTGAGGACCACTACGGACAGCTGTGGCCGACGCTTGGGACCGTTTTCATCTGGTCCTGCAGATCGCAGTGCGGCACGGCCCTCAAAACAGCGGCCTCGCGGAACGATCCGCGTTGAGTGAACCCCTCCAGAACCCGCGGCCCGCAGCATAGGCTGTTCGGTCAGTGCCGCCGTGATCACCCGGGAGTCGTGAGGTGCGGCGGGAGGGGACAGCAGGGCCGGAGGCAGGCCGCCGCTCGTACGCAAGCACCGGGACAGCGCACTGACGCCATCCGGGAGCGTGTGCTGGGTCGGGCAGGGGCGCGTCACCCGGCAGGGGGAGGGTCATGAACCGCTGGGTCGGCATTGTGTCGCTGCGCGAGACCGCGCCGCCGACACCCTTGCATCGCATCGCGCTCGCTATCGACGCCGCGCGGAGCCGGACGTCGTACCAGCTGGCCGGGCTGACGGTGTCGTACGGGCGGATGCGGTCGGCGTTGCGCACGCTTGGTCAGGAGCAGGCCCGCCGCCACGACTGGGGCCGGTACACGTATTGCGTCGACCTGGTCGGCGACTTTTTCGACGGCGGTCACCCCCCGACCGGACTACCCTCCTGGCTCACCAACGAACTCCAGAACCTCCTGGACGGCAGGTCCGGCATACGGCCGACGGGCGGTCGGAGGGCGCAGGGAGCTTCCCGGCGCACTGTCTCGCGTCCTGCGCACCACCGCTCGGCGTCCACCCGCCAGGGCCGGAACACGCCCCCCGAAGCCGCCCGGCCGGCCCGGCCCGCGCGGTCGGCCTCGCCCACGACCGGACAGCGTCCGTCGCCCGAGCCGGTGCGGCCCTACTCCCGTGCCGAACGGCAGCTCGACGTCCATGACGTCACGTACCCGGCGCTGTGCGAACCGCCCGTGTCGCTGGTGGGCCCGTCCGGGCAAGAGGTCCGCGAGATCGTGGGGAAGGTCGTGCCTGGATGGGACGCCGGACCCGAGGTCACCGCCTGGCTCGGCCTGGCCGCCGAACATCGCAGTCACCTTTACGAGAGCCACCACGCCGACCAGGTCACACCACACGTCCTCGGCCTGCTCGACCGGCTCGGCGCCACCGCGCTCGACGTGATCTTGCTTGACGCATACGCACGATGGGCGACCCCTCGGAAGGCGGGCGAACAGTCGAGCGAACACGCCCGGCGTCGCTCCGCCGCGGGCCTCGTGCTTGGCGAGTGGGTTACCAAGCAGGGGCTGGTGCGCATGGGCGCGGGGGAGGCGCAGCAGCCCGCTAGGTCCGTCTTCGAAGGAGTGGCCAGGCAGATCCTCGGCGTGCTCAGCCTCTGTGGCGAGCACAAGATCGCCCGGAAGCTGGTCGCCTCCGTGTGGCCCGACCTCGACCGCCCTTCCGCGGAGGCGGGAGCCGATCCCGTCACTCTGGCGCATGCGGCCTTCCACAAGGAAGGAATCACCTACGACTACGGCGAGGAGGGTCCGGATCACCGCAAGGCCTTCCGTGCCACCGTCCGCACCGGAACTGGCCACTCGGCGGAAGGCACCGGCCTGTCCAAGAAGGCGGCGCGGGCGGCGGCAGCACGAGCGCTGCTCGACGCATACCCACAGGTGGCCGCAGCGACGGGCGCCGAGCGGAAGGCGGCAACCGCTACGCTGCCGGCCGCGTCGCCGCTGACGTACGCGCAGCCGGGCAACCGGCACCGGGACGCCGTGAGCGACCTGGCGGCCATGTTCGAGCTCGGCCATCGCGCGAACGGGCTCCTCGCCCAGGCCCTCACCCATGCCTCCTGGGTCCAAGAAAATCAGGCAGCGACGGCCGCCGCCCGCCAGCGCGACAACCACCTCCTCGCCCACCACGGTTCGCACGTGGTGGATTACCTCGCCGCCCACGTCCGCGTCCGCCAAGCCCTCGCGCACGGCCTCACCCCAGACGAGGACGAGGCACGCATCCTCACCGCCTCTGACGACGACACCGCCCGGCTCGGTGCCACTCTCCAGCTCGCGGAAGGTCTGCTGACGAGCCGTGGTGAGAGCGGACAGGGCCGCACAGCGGTGTCGGACGCCACCCAGGCGGTCGTCGCTGCGGCCTGGCGTGTCCACGGGCCTCGGCTGATTGGGCGTCGGCCCGCCGTCCTAGACGACTGGCTCTCCGGCCTGGAACACCAGCACGACCCGGTGACCATCCTCGCCGCCATGGCCACCACGTACGGCATCGACCACGAGTACACATACGACGTCACGGGGCCGGACCACCTGAAGAGCTTCACCGCCACGATCGAGCTGCGGGACGCTCGGGGCCGCGTCCACCGGTGGACCGAGCGTCTGGCTGGAAACCCCGGGAAGGCGGAGGCGAAGAAGGCGACCGCCGAGGCCATCGTCGACATCCTCGCCACCCCCGTCAACGGTGTCGTTGACGATCTCCCCGCCCCGGAACGGGACCTGCTCGTCTTCCTCCTGCGCGCCCAGCTCGATGGCCTCGGCCGGCCGACGGAACGGCAGCGCACTCGCATGCTCGCCCGCGGCGACCTCGGCACCGACCTTCTCACCACCGGCGACACCGAAGCGTTTCTTGCCTGGGCGGAACGCGTTCGGCCCCTGCTCGGGCCGGACGACGTGGCCGTACCGGACGCGCTGCGCGAGCTGTACCGGAAGGTCCTCGACGATACGCGCACCGGGCCCCGCTCGCTCTTGCACCGTATGGCCGCCGACCCCGGACCCGGCGCTGCGAGCGTGGTCCGGAGAAACGCGGCGGATGCCGTACGGCGAGTGCTGAGCAGCGGGCCGCAGGCCGCTTCAGTCCGCGACATCGTGCAGGATTGGTGGCGCGACCAGGCCCCGGCCACTGGCGTCACGGTCCGCGACGACATGCGGCAGGAGGTCTTCCGGCCGCTCCCCGTCCACCTCGGCGCGCTGGACGAGACCCTGACGTGGTGCGGCGAAGCCGCCGAGGCGGCCGACAGCCGTATCGACGTCGAGCTGACAGTTCAGGACGGCACGCTGCACGTCTGGCTCGGCCTCGATAAAGTGAACGTCCAGGCAGCCTGCGATGTTTTCGCCCGCCTGCTGTCCCACACCCTTCCGTACACCGACTGCTTGGTCGGTGACGACCATGTACTGCTGCGCCTGCACGGCGAGCCCGAGACGATTCCCCACCATTCCTTGGCCGCAGCGGGCATGGACGCCTACGTCTCCGGGCCGCTGGACCAGCGGCGGCCCACTGAAGACGTCGCCGCCGCGCCCATGGGAGCACCGGACGAGTAGCTCTACTCGTCAGCCCGCTCCGCGAGCCGGGCCATTGGCTCCAGCTGCCCTGTCGCTGCAGCTCAGAGGGCTCTACGTTCTTGATCGGGTTGGTCCTCCCATTCGTAGGGTGGGGACACCCAGGGACATCAGGTGTGGCTATGAGAGGGCTGCCGGC
>NZ_JBEXID010000169.1:0-7551 GCF_040608395.1 Streptomyces sp. NPDC005181 | reverse complement strand
ATCGCCCTCGTCATGCTCACCCTCGCCGGAGAACGTCCCACCCTCCCCGGCCGCCAACCCGCCACAGAGTGACCCACTCATACGGCAGGAGAGCCGGAAAAAAAGGCCCTGTCCAGCAGGGACCTCGCCGCTCGGCCGACCCTACCCGCACCCTGCTCGACGAATGGGCCTACGCGGAGCCCTACCGGACCGAACAGGAACGACGCGACGCCTACCCCGTCTGGCTGCACACCTACAATCACCACCGCGGACACACCGCGCTCAAGGGCCAACCACCCACCAGCCGCGTCCCCAACCTCACAGGTCAGTACACCTAGAGCGAGAGAGCCTGGACGTGGGGAGAACGGAAGGCACAAGACGTGCCTCCGGCGGGGGCGCTGAGACTCCGGGTGGGAGGGGGCGTCAGCAGTAGCGTCGGGCCCCTCCCCGTGCCGAAAATCGCCAAGCCCTTGACTCGACCATCAGGACTCCACCGACCGCGTGGGCGTCAACTGCCGGCTACGCGGGAGGCGCGAAAGGGTTCCCATTGGACGTTGATTGACCGTCTCGCCGCGTCCGCGGTGACGAGACAGGAGTCCAATCCGGTCCGCGGTGCGCCAGCCACCATCGTCCGATGGTGCGGAATTTCTCCTCGAACCCGCGATCCCAGCTGAGGACCCCGGTAGTGGGCGCGCGCAGACGGGTACGGCGACCGCTGGCCTCATAGATCACGACGGTCCGCTGCCCCAGGAAAGACTCGGTGTGGACGCCTTGCACGTCGGACCACGGGATGATCCGGCGGCGCAGATTGTGCACGACGGCCGCCGACGGCGTGAGGGTGATCCCGTGGCGCGGAAAGACGATCATTGCCAACAACGTCATGGCGATCCACAGCCAAAACGGGTTGGCAGCCCCAAGACTGAACGGATCCCCTCTCATCCAGTCCAAGATCTCGGTGATCTCGATGACAACACTGAGGACAGCAACGGGCAGAAGGGGCAGCGCGCGCTGGAAAAAGGTCAGCCGGTACCGGATGCGCTCCGGCGGCGAAGCCTCGGCCTGTGCTCGCTTCACCAAACCCCACCCCACTGCACCGTGCAGCCGTCGCTGCGCATGATCGTCGATGCAGCATGTCGGAGCAGAGCCGCTCTGTCCAGATCCCCCGCGCAGCGTGCCCCTGCGTGCCCGTTCAGTCGGAGACGAGCGAGGACCCACCGGGAATGGGGCGGCGGTTTCAGCCGCTCTCCCGCAGGTCAGCGCTGCCGCAGCTCGGTAGGCATCCGCATACGGGACCTGGCCATCCACGCGACCGCCACCAGGGGTAGCCTTCCTGTCCGTTCGAAGGTCCTTGGAGGCTCCCTGTGCACACCACCGTTTTCCTGCTGCGGAGCGTGCTGGGCCTTGGTGGCGGTCTGGTGGGCATCTGGGAGCTGACCCGTCAGGCTTCCGGGCCGGGCTGGAGGAAGCTGCGGGTCTGCTCTGCGGTGGCGGCTTTGACGCTCGCCGGGCTGCTCGCCGTCTAGAGGGGTGAGGCCACGGGCGCAGCTCCCGTGGCTGGCCGGTGGATTCTCAGTAGGTCGAAGAGGCCACCACTGGCCCAGTGGTTGAGACTCGACCGCCCATGGCCGTTCGCCACCCTGAGGCCGTGCCACTTGCCAACTCACCAGCAGCGGTCGCTCTGGTGACAGCGCTGTCCACCTTGAGCGCATCAGCTCTCACAGGATGGATGAGCCTACGTGTTCAGCGCCGAAAGATTGATCACCAAGCCGTCCTTGCCTCAGAGGAACGTGCAGCGGCCCAAATAGAGGGGCCCCCGTGCCACTTCTTCGGCTACTGATCAACCCTTAGTGTCTCGTGACTCGACAATTGAGACTCCTCCGCCCCCCCGTGAGCAGACTCCACCAGCTTGGGCTGACGAGATCCGGAACGGAGTCGAGCACCAGATGCAGGCTGCCGTACGTCGGGGGCTCAGCGTGCTTGCGCGGAGCATTGCGTTCGCGTGGTGCCTCGGTGTCGCAATCACCGGCCATGGCTCAATGCGCGTGGTCGCCGCCGTCATGCTTCTGGCGATTGCCGCGGAGGCCACGTGCTTCGTTCGGGAGGACCTACGGCCGCGGGTGAAGCGGCGCCGGGCGAGAGAAAGTGACCTTGGACACCGGCCAAAGCCGTTCCGCCGCCCTTTCTGTAGGAGCAAGGGACCCTTCGAGCGTGTCGGGCGGTGGCTGGCCGTGCCCATCAATGGTTCGAGCCCTTGATCCGATGATGAGAGACCTGTTCCCGTGCCGTGCGCCACCGTGTTCGAGTCTGCTCGACCACGCTGTCCCACTGCCGGCGGACCTCATGGTCGGAAGGGCGGTGGCCCTGACGGATCCGGCTGAGCTCGTCTCGTACTTCTCGTCCCAGTGCCGCCGATGCAACCAGGACGAGCATGGCTGCGAAGAGGGCGGAGATCATCGCGAAGACAGCACCGACCACCCCGTAGCGTGCTGCGGAGGAGTTGAAGAGACGCGGCATGTAGATGGTTGCGCCCACTGAATAGGCCGCCGTCAGGACGGCGCCGGTGACGCCGAAGGGAAGCAGGTCCGGCCAGCTGATCCGCTTCGCCGACAGGATCCGGCCGCTCCAGGCGAGGAATGCAGCGGTCACCAGTACCCCACACACCGAGGCGGCCAGACCCAGCGCGCCCCCGCCAATGAGCGCGGAGAGCAACGTGGTGACCGCTACGTAGCCACCGAGAGTGAGGATCCACCACAAGCCGTTGCGCGTGTTGCGCACACTGAGGGGCTTGAGTTCCCATGCCTGTTCGAAGAGTCGCTGTACGGCTCGCGCGAAACTCAGCACCGAGATCGTCAGAAACACGACCCCGAAGATGCCCACGCTTGCGCTGGTCGCTTCGGTAGGAGAGAACAGTGAGCTGACCGCCGTGGCGCCTGCTCCGGTGAGGTTGTAGCGCCTGATGACCCGCTCTGCGACGTCGTAGTGCACGAAGCTGCTCAAGACAGCGCCAAGGAGGATGGAGAGCGGGACCAACGCCGTCAAGGCGCTGGACGCCAGGGCCATCGAGCGGTCGAAACCCACGATCTTCTGAAACCGGTTGATGACCCGCAACGCGAAGGCAGGCCGCAGCCAGAACGTCAGCGTTCTGACGAGGCGCTCTCGATTGATCCCCGTCGTCCTGCCCTCCGTGAAGATCGGGACCTTTGTGGCGACGCGAGCCTAACGGTCGGTCGCCTGACCGATGAAGGGCGACACGAGAAGCAGCATGCCGGCCGCACGACATCCCGATGCCTCACATCATCACGTAATCCGCTGTACTTCGGGAGATCGGGGCTGAAAGGGAGCACGGTAAAGGCCCAGGGCACCGGTGGTAAGCCGGGAGCCTGGGCCCTGATTCTTCCTCCGCGATCCCTCGGGGAGTGGCGTCGTGCCACTCACGTGCCAGATGCCTCCTCCGGAACCTCCCCGGAGGGCTCGGGCGGTCAGCGCAGGGATTTCCAGAAGCCGTAGCGGTGGTCCTCGGCGAAGTCCACTGGGTGGATGCCGCCCGGCCCGGAGGTGAGGGACTGCGCGTTCGGTTCCGCTGTGGTGGTGGGCTTCCAGTCCGCCTCGCCCGTACGGGCGAAGTCCGTCCAGATGCGGATCATCGCGTTGGACAGGCCCTGCTGCGCCGGGGTGAGCGACTCGTAGGCGTCGAGCTCGAAGAGGTACGGGAGCTCAATGGTATGCGCGGCTCCCACCTCGAAATCGGGCTTCTGGTAGTTCGCATCCGAGTACCAGGGGACCTCACTGTCGGCGAAATCGTAGGTGTACGTGGGCACGTGGCCGGACAGCGCCCGGCCGTTGTCGACGGAGTACTGCGCCCAGTTTCCGTCGGTCAGGGCCGCCGCGAGCGCAAGGGCCGGTGAGTTGTCGTATGCGCTGATGGGGTAGCGGGCGGCGATGACGGAGGCTTGCACCTTGCCGAACTCCTCCTCCAGGCGAGCGTGGTAGTCGGCCTGGTCGATCTGCGCGTCCGGGTCGCCGGTGGCGGCCTTCTTAGCCAGCTCGAGGCCGTAGACCCTGCCCCGCTCCTCGTAGCGGTTGATGCCCTGCAGCACCGGGACCTTGTTGAACTGCCCGGTGGCGAACGCCTCCTGCGGGGTGCGGGGCAGAAGTTTGCCGCCGTAGACTGGCGTGTATTGGGGGCCCATACCGAAGGGATTCATCAGTTGCCCGGGGGAGGCGGTACGCCAGTCGTCCAGACTGTGCTCCCTCTCGATCTCGGCGGCGGTCGTCACGCCCTCCGCAGGGGCGTCCTTGCGGTCCCGATGGCCCATGGTGGCGGTGCACGGGGCGCTCTGCAGGATGACCCGGTCGAAGAGGCCGGCCGATGACGGGGCGACCAGATGGGCGCAGGTGCTGTAGCCGCCTGCGGACTGACCGAAGAGCGTGACGTCGTCCGGGTCGCCGCCGAAGGCGGTGGCATTGCGCTGCACCCAGCGCAGGGCCGCCTGCTGGTCGAGGAAGCCGTAGTTGCCTGACTCACCGCGCTTCTCCAGGTCCGGATGGGCGAGGTAGCCCAGAGCGGCGAGCCGGTAGTTGACCGTCACCACGATCACATCGCCCTGGGAGGCCAGCCGCTGGGCACCGTACATGGCGCCCTCGCCGTCCGTGTGGTCGCCGCCGTGCAGATACACCATCACGGGGCGGGGCCTGGTGGAGGCGGCGCGTGGAGTTGTGACGTTGAGGAAGAGGCAGTCCTCGTCGTCGGACCGGGGGCCGACCGGCGGAATGAGGCCGGTCTGGGGGCAGGCGGCGCCCGGCTCGGTGGCGTCCCGAACAC
The DNA here is from genome assembly GCF_040608395.1 of Streptomyces sp. NPDC005181. NCBI lineage: Bacteria > Bacillati > Actinomycetota > Actinomycetes > Kitasatosporales > Streptomycetaceae > Streptomyces > Streptomyces sp. NPDC005181. The sequence continues at coordinate 2,750 of NZ_JBEXID010000169.1, read as the reverse complement.
CGTGCCACCTCTTGGCGGGCGCAGGGGGCGCCCAGCGGCGCTTGCCGGTGGGAGAGGCATCGTAGGGAATGCCCTGGAAGGTACGAACGGTGTCGGTCACCGTGCCGCGTACGTCGCCCTTGCGGGTCCATGCCAACGAGGCGTCACCACGGTCCGCCGCGACAGCGGTGTCAACGGCGCCTGCGGTGGCCACGGTGCCTGCGGCGAGAACGATGGCGATGGCTGCGTGTGCTGTCCGCTTCAACATGTGGACAAATGTATGAAGTTGACGATCTCGCGAGCAGCCAGTCAGCCACCGACTGCCGGGCAGGGCTAACCGCACCCTGAGCGTAGGGGTATCACCACCGACGAGCTGCGCCCATCCTTGACGGCCCGCCCGGCCCTGGGCCCGACGGGCTGGCGGACGGCTTTCAAGCTGTGCGCCACTCCATGAACCTGTGACGACGGAACAGCCTCCGGGATCCCCTGGGGAAGATCGTCAACTTCCGGCTGGGGAATTTCGCGAACGTCCACAGGCAGGGCTGAACGAGCACCGATCAGCGGCCGAACGACCGCGCTCAGGCTGTCGGCAGATAGGGCGTATCGAACTTACAAAGCAGATGTCGGCGGTTCGAAACCGTCCACGCCCACCAGTAGGAAGGACGGCAAATGCCCAGGTCACCGGTAGTAAGCCGGCAGCCTGGGCCTTGATCGTTCCTCCGCGACTCCGGCGGGGGAGCGGCATCGGCTCCACGGCTTCAGACAGCTACCAGGGAGCCTCGAAGGGCGGGCCCACATCGGGCAATTGCGAAGAGGCGAGGAGTCAGTCCGATCCGCAGCCGGCGTGCTGGCCCCGATCTCTCGCCTCATGGCAGCTCCAGCCCAAAGCCGGTCCGCCAACCGTGGGGGCCTCAGCCCGTGTGCCTGTACTTGTGTAAAAGAGCAGGTTGACCCACCCGTCTGGACCTGTCGGGCTGTGCATGAAGGAGCGATCGGATGAGGCTGGAGGGGCGAGCCCATGGGCGGCCGTAAATGAACGGCGGCGCCTCCTATGTCCCCATTCTCCGGAAGGAGCGTGATCAGCGTGGCCCGGAACCGCCGTCTGATCCTGAGCTCACCGTCCGAGGTTTGGCGCCTGCTGTCCAATGGCCACCGTTACGGGGAGTGGGTGACAGGAACCCAGCAGGTCCTTGCCGCGGACCCGCAGTGGCCAGAAGTGGGCGCCCGACTGAAAGTCCGAGTCGGCGCTGGCCCCCTGACCCTCGACGACACCTGCGTCGTCCGCATCTGCGAACCGCAACACCGCCTGGAACTGGAAGCGAAGGCAGATCCCTTCGGTGCAGCCCGCATCGCCATGAACTTGGTCCCCTGGGGCGAGAACACCCTGTTCACCCTCGACTGGCACCCCCTCCGGGGCCCCGGCACCCGGATGCACGGACTCCCCGTGGATTACGTCGTTGCGGTCCGAAACGGCATGATGCTGACGAAGCTGGCCCGGATCGCGGTGCGCGAGCATGGTGGAAGTGCTTGAGGTACCTGCCAGATCACTCGAGGCGGATCGGTGCTCGTCCCAGCTCAAGCAACCTGCTGATCATGGCGACCTCGCCGCTCATCGGCCAGCTGTGGAAGATCCTCTGGGTCGATGACCACCTCGGTCCTGTGGTCGGTGACGGTGCTGTTCATGGGACCGGAGTACGGAGTCGACCCGGCCGGGAAGTTTCTTCCTGATCTCGACGGCGAGCTCATTGCTGATCCTGGCACTCCGGTCCATCTGCATTGTGACGACCGTGCAGGGCAGCGGCAATGTGCGTGGCATCCGCCAGCCCATAGTTACCCGCCTCCCTGATCATCCTGATGGCCTCAAGTCTGTTATCAGCTTGCAGCAAGCGAAGGGCCTCGGTCTGGACCTCGGCAGGCAGGGACAACCCACGCGCGCGCTCCGGATCAGCTTGCTCGATTTTCTGCTGCAAGACGCGCTCAATCCATGGCTGCCGCGCCGTTTTCGACCTACGGCGAAATCTGAACACCGGCACCCCTGATTTTGGTCGCCGCAGGATACCCGGCGGCAGGGCTCTGTGCCACAGTCGTGCCAGACCGAGTGGAGAAGCACGGGGAACGACGGACAACCAAAGTTATGCAATCGAGTATCCCCAGGTCAGGAGATCGCCAGCTCAACGCCCAGGCGCAGCACTGATCTCCCAAAGCGGTGATTACTCGCCCGCCTGCCGTACGCCAGTGCAGGCCACCAGTGCGCCGCCGTCTTCGGTGAGGAAGAACATGAAGACCCATGCCCCATCGGCAGCTGTGACCTGCCCAAGGCGCACCGGCTGGTCATGTCGGCCGAGGAGCTGCACCGCTCGTTCCAGTCCCAAAGTCTCGATGCCCTTCCGCCGCGTGTGGCGAAGTCGGCGCGCATAGGGCTGGGCATGCGGACTCGGCGGGAGAAGCCCCATCCCACACAACGTAGGTAGCGCCGCTGAGGAGGGCAGCCAGGGCAGCCGCGGATGCCCCGTCGTCACCGGCCAGCAGCCGCACCAACAGATGCCGTTCCATAGTCACCCCCGCCGGGATCCTGCTGTACAGCAGCGAAATACCGCAACCGCAGCAGCCGTCCCCGCCCGGTAGTGTCCCTCCAGGGCCGTGCAGCGACCGGAACGGCCGTCGATGACCGATCCGGCTAGTGTCCTGCGTCGTAGATTCGTTGAATAAGTAGACTGTCTTCATGGCGAAGATGGGGCGGCCGATGGCCGAGCTGGCGTTGACCGATGACG
>NZ_JBEXID010000168.1:0-7708 GCF_040608395.1 Streptomyces sp. NPDC005181 | reverse complement strand
CCCCGACCCCCGACCCCCGACCCCCGACCCCCGACCCCCGACCCCCGACCCCCGACCCCCGACCCCCGACCAAGGCGTCGCCCGGCTGCTGGGCGGCCTCAGGGATTTTCTGGACCAACGGGTGCTGAGCGGACCGAGCCGGCAGTCCGGCACCCCGGTACCGATCGCAGCGGCTCACCACCGGTCGCCGACACGCACCTTGTCCCATCGGGCCTTGGAGATGCACAGCTCGTGTGCGTCGTCGTCCAGCTCGATCTGCCAGCACACAGGATGGCGGTGCGCCACACGATGGGTACCGGTCCGCACCGTGTGGCACGACCTCTTGGTCTTGCCACCGCTACGGGAGGTGGTGCACTCCCTCTTCGTGACCGACTCGGTGGTCCACGTGGTGCGGGCCGGCTTGTACTCCTTCTCGGTTATGGTGCCGTGCACCTTGCTGCTCCCACATGCGACCAGGAGCAGTGCGGTCACGGGCACCGCGGCCAGGGCGGCGATCCGGCGGATGGGCATGGGCAGGTCCTCTGCATCGATGAACGCGGCGATGCCGGGCCAGATGGGGCCTTTGGCGACGGCGCTGGTCAGCGCACCATCATAGGGACGGCTGCGCCCCGCCGACCCTCACGTGAGCCGGCAACGCAGTTCTCTTCCCCTCGGCTGTCGCGTCTGGACGAACCTCACTTCCGACTTGGCCGCACTGGACATCGAGATGCCAGGGGGGACACCGGATGGCACTGAGTTGGTCGTCGGGGATGCAGCAACCCTACCTGGAAGTTGGACACTGCCCGAGCTCGTGGTCGCGCTGTTCACCCTGGGGCCGTGCTGATTCATGGCCCCGCGATGGGCCTGCCCCACCACACCGTCGGCCAGAACTGAGCGAAGTACCGCTCGACACGCTGATCGCGCCTCGTACACGTCGCCGGCGGTGCACAACTTGCCTCAAGGCTCCCGCCGATGAAACCTGCACGGTTGTGACCTGCATGTAGGGGCATGGCGGGTGCAACTGAGGAGGCGTCCTCCCACACCGCTTCGCTGTATGGCCTGATGAACAACCTGGACGACCCGCCACCATGAACGTGTCGACGTTCACGGAACTCGGCTCTGTCGGGGATCTTGTGAGTTCAAGTGCCTGGGCAGTCAGTGTCCTGCCGTCACGTTCGCCGAGCAGATCGAGGGGCTGACCAGGCCACATGCCCGGCACGCCTCACCTCTGCGGTCGATGCTCATCTCGAGCGCCCTGTGCCTCGTGGACCGGCAGGGTGCCCGCCTGGATTGGGTGACGGCAGCAGGTTCCCCACTGCCGCCTACGCCGTTCTCGGACCGGCTAACCCTGTGCCGACATCAGTGCCGAGACGGTCCGCCGTAGCCGGATCGGGGCCTTCGAGGCCCGACCGATCCGGCTGCAGCGCTGTTGCCTCTCCTCCGTGCTCACTGGCCAGTCGGACACCCCGGACGACGTCCCGCATCCGCCTCCGGATCAGATCCTGGAGACAGTCCGAGGGGCAATGAGCACGGAGGGAATCAGTGGTTCGACAACCAACCGTCAGCGGTTCAGATGGACGGTGAAGTGCCTCTCGGTGTCACCGGCGGGAACGGTGCGAACAAAGCCCCGGGCGTTGCGGTAGTCGCCTGATCCGCCAGTGATGCCGACGTCGACATGGGACGGGGCGGGCAGGTGGAGCAGAGCCTGCGCGGCAAACTGTCCCTCAGGCAGAGAGAAGGTGCCCAGGCACTGGAGCGCGGCCGGATCGACGTGGGTATAGGTGCAGACGACGCTGTGATCGCCGACCTTCTTGCCGCCGCGGTAGAGGTCTTCGTGGATGACGCGCTGGTCACCCGGGCTGATTCCCGCCCGGCCCAGATCGAGGTCTTGGATCGAGGTCTGTTTGCCGACCAACTCGAAAGTTTCCGTGCGCTGGTCAACGACGTGCGCACTGTTGGAAGTAGATGTGTCGGCCGACGCCAGCGGGGCAATGGCGAAGCCACCAGCGAGGGCGGTGGCGAGGCCGGCGGCTGCACTCAGGTAGTGAACCTTGTTGATCTTCAATGTAGTCGGCAACTTGCCGCTCCGTTCTGTGGTGTGTCGATTCGGTGGCGGCAGAAAGGTGTAGAACCTCGGCCCGGGTGCGAAGGGCCGGCGCCTGCGCCGATCGACTTGTGAACAACCCTTGGTGGGTTGGCGATTCGACATTCACACAACCTTAGTCACCCGTCAAAGCGGTGATGGGTGATCTGGTGGTGACTGTCTTGGACGTCGAGCCATGATCTTGTTGGTGTGGACCTTGCCTGGCGCCAGGTTGTTGCACGTGCCGGCGAGGCCTGTCCATGTAGGGGCAAGTTGTCATGACAAGGCTTGTCGATGGAGGCAATGAGAGCATATGCTCCTATTGTCCCCATGGCAAGGGCATCCCGCGCACGGCCTTCGCCGCCGGGGGCGGCACCTTCTGTGCCGCCCCGTACGAGCAGCGCGAAAATTTGCGCCACCGCCCCGTTGTCAAAGCCCAGGGGGAGGCCCCTCGGGGCGTCGTTGTGTGGTGGCCCGCATTGCACGCCAGGAACCACCGGAAGGTGGGTGGGAGCTCCCACCGTCGGCAGGGAGGTAGGTCAACCCTCCGAACAGCTGAAGTCCTCCGGCGAAGTCCGCAGTTTGCCCAGTAGTCGGCGCAGGGTGGCGAGGTCGCGTTCGGACAGGTCCGCGAACAGTTCTCGCTCCACGGTTTCGAGCGCCGTGTCCGACTTCCGGAGCTGTGAGGTCCCTGCGGGGGTGATCTCCACGATGTGCCGGCGGCGGTCGGCGGGGTCGCGCCTGCGGCGTGCGAGATCGTCGCCCTCAAGATCGTTGAGCAGGGCGACCAGGATGCTCGGGTCGACGTCGAGCCTCTCGATGAGCGCCTTCTGCGTGATCGGCCCCTCGGCGAGCTGCAGCAGCGTCATGGCGTGCCGGGGTGTGAGCCCGGTGGCAGCGAGGGCCTTGCGGATCAGGGTCTCGGTGATGCCGCCGTGATAGGCGAGCAGGAATCCGAGGCGGTAGTCCGGGTCGCCGGGGGACGCGGATGATCCCGCCGATTCCTGGGTGACCCTGTCCTGAGCTGCCATACCCACACGGTAGCAGGGCCTATATTGCGGATCGAGATCAATCATTGATAGCTTTCAATAATATCTTAGCATCCATCATTGACAACCTTGGGGTAAACCATGTTCATCGCCTACGCGGCAGCCGGCATCCTTCTCGCTCTTGCTCTCAGCGCCTCAGCCACATTGACCTTCACGCGCAATGAGGCCATTACGGTCTCGATGAGCAAGGTGGGCGTGCCCGATTCCTGGCTCCCGAGGCTCGCCTCGCTCAAGGCTGCGGGCGCCGTCGGACTCCTGGTCGGCCTCGCGGTGCCGCTGATCGGGTCGGCCGCCGCAGGAGGTGTGGTCCTTTACTTCATCGGGGCGATCGTCGCTCACGTACGTGCGAAGGACTTCGAGATCGCGGCGCCGGCCATCTTGGCGCTGCTGGCCGCCGCCGCGCTCGTACTGCGGGTGATGTCGGCCTGAGCCCCTGTCGGGCAACCGGGGGTGGCGTGTTCGCAGGGTGGACGCCGGCGGGGAACGCCATCGCGCGGCGGTGAGGTGCGGTGAACGACGCGGGTTTTCCGGCCAACGGAATCCCGGCCGGCCTTGGTGATGTGTATGCGGCAGGATCCCGAGCGCATGACCCCACGGCAGTCCCGTCCCGCACACCTCGCCAACCTGGACCTCAACCTCCGGTCACGCTCCGTGCACTGCTGCGCGAGCGAAACGTCACCCGTGCCGTCCGGAACCTCGGCGTCACCCAGCCGGCCGTCAGCGCCTCGCTGTCCCGGCTGCGCCGGCATTTCGCGGACGAGCTGCTCGTCAGGGTCCGGAGCGCCTACATCCTGACGCCGCTCGCCGCGCAACTGGCCGGGCAGGTCGAGACTGTGTGCGCTGCCGCCGAGCGGCTCTTCGCGACGGGCAGAGCGTTCGACCCGGCCACCACACGGCGGGAGTTCACGCTGCTGATGGCCGACTACCCGGCGACTGGCCTCGGCCCCGCGCTGTCGCGGCTGTTCGACCATGATGCACTGGACGCGGCGCTTCACCTCCAGCTCGTCCGGGAGGCTCTGGGCAGCGGTGCGGGCGACACGATCCGGCTCGTCGACGGTCTGGTGATCCCGCCTCTCGGCCACTTTCGCACCCCAGGTGGCGGGGCTGCCCTGCCGCGTACCGGAACGAACCATCTACGGATCGCGGTAGATCGTCCTGGAGCACTTGGACGAGGAGCACCAGCCGAGCCGCGAGGAGCTCGCTGAACATGTCCACGCCAGGGCGCCTGAGTGGGGGACTGGTCCGCTGCGAGGGGCTCGCGTTCTGCTTCCCCGGCCGGAACACCGGCGTCCTCAACATGACCCACATACCGGCCCCGCTCGACCCGGTCGAGGCGTCGGCCGCCCAGCTCGACGGCCGTGAACAGACCGACCGCGTGGTCGAGCTCCTGCGCGCGGAGTTCCCGAATGCCATCGGCGAAGCGAGGGTCCGCTCGTACGGTCTCCCGGGAAGGCGGCAGACCCGCTGGATCAAGGGCAGCCACCAGCTGTCGCTCGACGAGGCGCGGGCCGGAACCCGCTGATCGGCGGCCTGCCGATCGCGCCGAGGCAGGCGGACGTCACCGCGGTCATGGAGGACCCCGAACTCGGCCTCCACGTAGCAGGGTTCCGCTCCACCGCGGACCCGGTCGCTGACATCCCCGCATGGTTCACGAGACCTGGGACCTCGTCACCCCGGCGGCCGGCTACGCAGCCTTCCTCGACCGCTGGTCCGCGTACTCCGACGGGGCGGCACGTAGGACGCCGACGCACTCGCGGTCGAACTGCACCTGCTGACGGAATGGCTCCAGATAGTCCGTGTCCACGCCCACCGCTCCATCCGGCGTCTCACCGCGTGCCGGCGTCGGACACCTGCCCGCTGTTCATGGTGATGGTGCGCACGCTCGCCGGAACGGCCCGCCGCGCCGAACTACCCGGCGCCGTACTTCCGTTCAACGGAAGGCGCCCTGTGCGCAGGGCCGTTCCTGCAGCACTCTGGGAACCGTTCCGCCCCGGCCCGCAGGCAGCAGGGCAACGCTATCCGAAACCCGCAGTCCGTCTACGTGCCCGGCCCACCCGAACGCAAGGGAGATGACGATGACGACGTCATTCGCACGCAACCAGTGGTACGTGGCCGCCTACAGCAGCGAGATCGGGCGGGAGCTGTTCACCCGTGCCATCTGTGGCGAGTCGATCCTTTTCTGGCGCACCTAGGCGGGCGAGGTCACCGCCATGGCGACCGCTGCGTGCACCGCCGTTTCCCGCTCTCCGAGAAGCCGAGCCGACTGGACGGCGACACGGTCGTCTGCGGCTACCACGGCTTCACCTACGGTGCGGACGGCGTGTGCGTGAGCGTGCCCGGACAGAAGCGCGTGCCGCGCACCGTACGGCTCACCTCCTACCCCGTCACGGAGCAGGACTCCTTCGTGTGGGTGTGGATCGGTGACCACGACCGGGCCGACAAGACCGCGATCCCCCGCGCCCCCTGGCTGGGCTCGCCCGACTACGCCACCGTCTGCGGCATGGAGCCGCTGGCGGCCCGCTACGGACTTCTCGTCGACAACCTGCTCGACCTGTCCCACGAGACGTACTTGCACGGCGGCTACATCGGCACGCCCGAGGTCGCCGAGACCCCGATCACCACCGAGGTCGACGACAAGGCGGGCGTCGTCCACGTCAGTCGGCACATGGACGACGCGGCCTGCCCGCCGTTCTACTCGGAGTCCACCGGCATCACCGGCCGCATCACGCGATGGCAGGACATCGAGTACCACGCTCCCTGTCTCTACCTTCTGCACTCCCGCATCGCCCCCGTCGGCGCGCCTGGCCCGCACGCCGACGGCAGCGATCCGGACGCCTTCCACGTCGAGGTCGTCTACGCCATCACCCCCGAGACGGAGCACCGCACCCACGACTTCTGGGCCGTGGCACGCGACTTCGCCCTGGAAGAGCAGGAGGTCTCCGACTTCCTGCGGGAGAACAACCGCACCGTCGTCCTCCAGGACGTTGCCGCACTCGACCAGCTGGAGCGGGTCATCGCCTCCGAGCCGGCCGGGACGCGGGAGCTCAGCATCAACATCGACACCGGTGGCCTGGCCGCCCGGCGCATTCTCAAGCGGATGGTCGAGGCCGGCACCGCCGTATCCGCGGTGACCGTCCGATGAGCGCGCCGCCCACGCCGATGCTCGACGGGGAGACGGTCTGCCGGATCGTGTGGATCCCCGGCACGGACCGGCTGCGCGGCTGGTGCTGGTGCGGTGAGGACCGGGAGTCCGAGGACCCGGTGGAGTTGTGGGAGTGGCTGCTCGCCCACCCCGACGGGCACCCGGGCCAGGGGGCCGCCCCCGCCCCCGGTGCCACTCCCTGCCCCCGCCGGCTGGGCGGCGCCTGACCTCGGCTACCCAAGGATCCTCTGATGACCAGAATCGCCACCGCACCCGAGGCCGTACTCGAACTCGTCGTGGCCCGCCGTACCGACGAGGCAGACGGTGTCGTCTCGCTCGACCTGCGGCGGGCCGACGGCGCCTCCCTGCCTGCCTGGGCGTCCGGCGCGCACATCGACCTCCTGCTTGCACCGGACCTCGTACGGCAGTACTCGCTGTGTTCCTCGCCCGAAGAAGCGGAAGTGTGGCGCGTCGCCGTCCTGCGGGAGAAGGACGGCCGCGGCGGTTCCCTCCACGTGCACGACACGCTGGCCGAAGGCGACACGGTCCGGGCGTGCGGTCCGCGTAACCACTTCCCCCTGGAGCGCGCCGAGCGGTACCTCTTCATCGCGGGCGGCATCGGCGTCACACCGATCATTCCGATGCTGGCTGAGGCCGAACGACACGAATCCGTATGGGAGTTGGCGTACGGAGGGCGGACCCGTGCGTCGATGGCCTTCTGAGACGAACTCGTCAAGCGGTACGACGAGCGGGTGCGGGTCCGTCCCGAGGACGAGTACGGCCTTCTCGACCTCGACGCTGTCCTGGGGATCCCGCAGCCCGGCACGCTCATCTACCCCTGCGGCCCGGAGCCGCTGCTCAAGGCCGTCGAGGAGCGGTGCGCCGACTGGCCCGACGGCGCTCTGCGCCTCGAACGGTTCACGCCCAAGGAACCGCAGGCGCCCCTGCGGGACGGGACGTTCGAGGTCGAACTGGCGCAGACCGGCATCACGGTGACCGTCCCGCCGGACAAGTCCGTGCTCGAGGCGGTCGAGGCGGCCGGTGTGCAGGTCCTCTTCTCCTGCCAGGAGGGAACCTGCGGCACCTGCGAAACCGTCGTGCTGGACGGCACGGTCGACCATCGCGACTCGCTCCTCACCCTCGCCGAGCAGAGCCGTCACGACACGATGATGATCTGCATTTCCCGAGCGATGTGCCCGAGGCTCGTCCTGGATCTGTGACGAGTGGAGGGATCGGCCACCGCAGTGCATGCCGGCGTCCGGACGCCGGTGACAGCCCGGAGTCGCCCGAAGCCTCCGGCTCCGGCAGAGCACGCCGCCGCGAAAGACCGACAGAGTATTGACTGCCGGGAGAGGTCTGCCTAGTGTTCTGCGCCGGGAATTCGATCAAGATATGAAGCGAGGTGTTGAAGGATCTCGTCGGCGTCCTTCGTCCAGACGAAGGGCTTCGGGTTGT
>NZ_JBEXID010000167.1:0-7711 GCF_040608395.1 Streptomyces sp. NPDC005181 | reverse complement strand
GCACCGGGCCAAGCGCCACGACGTCGGCAAGACGGTCAAACGCGCCGAGTCAATCAAGGAACACCAAGCCCGCCGAGGATAAACGCCAAGCTAAGACCGACCGGCAAAGGGCTGTCCGACTCCGGGGCCGGGTGGGCCCCTGCGGTCATGCGGTAGCGGGTGAAGAAGGTGGGGCCGTAGGCCCGGCCTCTTCCTGCACCTGGTCCAGGTTCTTCCCCCGCGGCCGACAGCCGCCGCCGAACGCGACCTGGCGCACGTAGTACCGGTACGCGGAGCCAGTCCTCATTTGCTAGAACGTCATCATGCAACCCAGCCCAGCACCTAAAAAGTGCTGGTCAAGGGCCTGTTTCAAGAGCTCCCGCCCAGCGGGAGAAAAACGTCGACATCATGGGCCGGCCTCCCGCACCACAGGCAGCCAGCCCCCGCACTTCCCATCAGGCCCGGAACCGGCAGACCTCCGGTCAGCTTATGGCTCGTCACTCATCTCATTCGGCGGTTCCCACGACAGCCGGACCGAGACCGGTGGGGAGGTGAGACACCGCCAAGGCGACGGCCTTCTGGGCAGTGGCGGCCTCACCGAGGGCGCCGGAGTGAGGATGCATCATCACGCGGTACAAGCTGCCGTTGGGTGACGGGGCGATGGCCACCTCATCGCGGAACGGGTATTCGGTGCAGGAGCTGAAGCCGAGCGTCCAGTGGCTGGAGAACACATAGAGTTGTCGCAGCCTCGGTTCGGCATGAGCTGCTTCCACGAGTTCGCCGAACTCAGGGAAATCCGGGGCCTCAGCTGCCTGTTCCCGCATCGTTCGCCACTGCAGCTCCACCACCGCGTCCGGCCCGCGTTCGTGGGCCTCGGCGCGTTCACTGGAGTGCAGAAACGGCAGGTCCGCCCTCAGCTCCCGCAGGCTCCTGCCCTTTCCCCACGCCACACCAGCCCTGACGACATCCGCCAGGTCGGGCGTGGATCCGGTGATGAGTTCGACCCCCTGGCTCCAGCCGGAGACACCGAACCAACGGTTCTCGGCCCCGATGTGAACGGACAGCGGTTTGCGCCCGGGGACCGACGAGGTGATGCCCGCCGAGACGAGCGGCCATCAATCGGCGCTCTTCTTGGCGGGGGCGCGCTCGCCTGTCTGCGGCTTGCATGCGTAACGAGCGGTCCGGTTAAGCCTTTCAAAGCTGCCGATTCCGGCGACCGACACCCGTTCGCCCGCGACAACTGCGCGGACCATGGCGTCGAGGACCGCATCGACCGCGTGGGCGGCCTGCTGTTGCCCACCGAGCCTGTCGGCAATCGCTTCGACGAGCTGAGCCTTGTTCATGTCCATCCCGGTAGGTGGAGGTGGGGAATAGTCCGACGATAGCCACGGCCTCGGCTTCCCGACGGAGGCCTGACCGGGAGCTCCTGCAGTTCGCCCTGTCAGCCCATGCCATGACCTGACCATGACCATGGAGTAGGGAAGAAGGGCGCTGTCTGCGCTGCGGGCCCTGGCGCCACCGGGGTCCTCCCTCACGAGCAAGCGACGGGGTCCTCCGGGGTGGTGCCGTGGCCACAGCGCGGCCAGTCAGGCTGAGCTGCGGACGGGGCGGGGCTCGGATGTGGCATATCCGAAGGACGCTCGAGCACGGCCGTTAGTTGCCGACCTCGCGCGCGCCTCCGAGACCGCAGCACTGAAATCTTCGCTGCGGCGCTGACGGGTGTACTGAAACGAATCGTCCGCTACCAAAATCTTCCGTGCGGTCCGACAAGCGCACTCAAATCGGTCCGTCTGGATCCCGGATAAGCTCCCTATGTCCGGAGTCCACGTCGGCCGAGACATGCTGAGGGGCGCCAGCTACAGCTGGCGTCCAGAAGGGGTGCGGCAGTTCTGCCGCGGGTGCTCACCACACTGGCGCGCCGGTTCTCCCTGCCGTCCCCCGTCAGGCGCACCGCACCTGATGCGTCGCGGTGCGAGCGGAACAACCGTCGACGACAGGGTGGGCGGCACCCTGGAGGAAGAGAAGGTGTGAAGGCGGGAGAGGAGGCGTGATGCGGACCAGCGACGAGATCTATCACCGGGTCCGCTGGGACCCGCGGTTCGACCCGGCCCGGTTCGTGCTGGGGATCAGCCAGCGCGGGGATGCCCTCAAACGCATCCCACTGCCTTCCTTCGTGCCCGGGGGCGACATCCCGTGGCACCGGGTGGTGTTCATCGAGGCGGACGGCGAGGTGGTCTGGGACCGGTCCACGGGTGTGGACCGCATCGACGCGTCGCGCGCCGGCCGGGTGCGGGACCGGCAAGCGCAGCTGACCTCCGACACGAGCTCCGGCAGGGGCGAGCCCGCCGGCGTCCTCGACGTGTCCCCGACGGCCCGCACGGCGGTGGCCTGGATCCCGCCTGCGGAGCTGTGGCCGCCGATCCAGGACATCCGCCGGGATTACGATCCGCAGATTCACCGCTGGCCGCCGCACGTGAATGTGCTCTTCGGCTTCGTGCCGGAGTCCGACTTCGAGCGGGCGGCCCCGCTGCTCGCCGCGGCGACGGCCGAGACGCCGGTCTTCACCGCCCGGCTGGACGGGGTGAGCACCTTCCGGCACAGGGCGTACTTCACCGTGTGGCTCGACCCGACGGCGGCCGGCAAGGCGCCGTGGGCGGACCTGTACCGCGTACTGCAGCAGCGGTTCCCGCGCTGTTGTGGGCCCGCCAAGAACTTCACCCCACATCTGTCCCTGGGCCGGACCCGGGATCCGCGGCGAGTCACCGCCGCCTGCGCCACCCGGCTCGACGCCATGACGGCGACGGTCTGGGAGCTCGTCCTGCTCTCACGCAGGGGCGACGGGCCGATGCGGCCACGGGCCACGGTCGCCCTGCGCACGGGCGAGGTCCGCTGGCTGCCCGCGCCCGGCTCCGAAGCGCCGGGCCCGGAGGACACTGCCTGGCTCTCCGAGATCACCAACAGGTGAGGCACATAGCCAGGCGAGGCAAAGTACCGCCCGGGTTTCAGGTCGCACGGGCGGAGCGTTCTGACGCCTGTCGGAGATGCGTCAGCGCCTGCCCCTCCCAGCAACCAAGGGGAACCGGCCGAGCGCGTTGACACGGGCCCGGAGGCGTCGCCGCCTCCGAACCCGTGGCCGTGTCGTGCTACCGACGGATGATGTTGATCGTGACGGTGGTGATGTGGCCGTGGGGGTCGGCACTGAAGTGGTCGCAGGCCTGCTCGAGGATGGGGCAGCAGGGGTTGGTTCCTCTTGTTCGCCAGCAGCGGTTCGAGCATGGTGGCGACTGGGCCCGGGTGCCCCTTCCCATGCTCTCGGCGGGAGACGCTCGCATCGATGAGTCGGGTTGGCGACCGACTAATGCCCGAAGGCTCCACAACTTGTACGACCGCTCATTTGACGAACTCATCAAGGTGCGCAGCACTTGCTCAAGCTGGGCAATCGAACCGGCCATGTGCAGGATCCAGCGATAACCCCTGGTCAGGTACGCAAAGGAAACTCAACTCCGCTCACAACAGGGACCATTCAGCTTCCCCCTCCGCCACCAGAACCGATCGATCGAGATGAGTAATACCTAGTCAAAGCTCTGCGCTCTGCTCACCAAAACCGGTCCACGACACCGCAGCTACCGGCGCGCACACGGACACCTCGCCCCCAGACAAGACGCCCAATGGGGCGAAGGGGGCACCGACAGCCTGATCTCGATCGGGCAGCTCATCGCCAACCTCCGCCGCAAGGGCGGCCTCAGCAAGGACGCCGAACGCGCCGAGCACCGGGCGCAGCAGTTGGCCGCCATCGACCCCAACTGGGCGTGCCCCTGGCCACTCAACTGGCAACGCCACCACCGAATCCTCACCGACATCGCCACCACCGAACCCAACGGGGTCCTCCCCCACATCCAACCCGGCGTGCACTTCCAAGGCGACGACCTGGGCAAGTGGCTGGAACGGCAGGCCCGTGACTGGGCGCAACTGTCGCAGGAACAACAACGGCGACTGTCCGCACTCGGACTCTGTTGCCGAATTTGTGGCGTGGGGTTGTCCTGGTCCGGGATGATCTTGCTCGCGGTCGTTCTCCCGTCACCGGCCGCGGGGTGATGTGGGTGTCCATACGTCCGGTAGGTCTTCCGCCGGTGCCCGAGCGGACTGCGGTCATAGCCCGTAGGGCGTTCCCGAAGGGCAGCTTGCCGATGCGGGTGCGTGACCGGCTTCAGGAAGTGTTCTCGGACGAGCCGTTCGCTGCGGGCTTCGGGGTGCGCGGGGCGCCGGCGCTGTCGCCGGGGGTGCTGGCGCTGGTGACGGTGCTGCAGTTCGCCGAGGACCTGACCGACCGGCAGGCCGCCGCGATGGCGGTGCGGGCCATCGACTGGAAATACGCGATCGGCGTCGAGTTGGACGATCCCGGTTTCGACTTCACGGTGCTGTCGAAGTTCCGTGCCCGGCTGGCCAATCACGGTATGGAACGGGTCGTCTTCGACCGGCTGCTGGAGCACTGCCGCGCCGAGGGGCTGGTGGCCGCGGGCGGTAAGCAGCGGACCGACTCCACCCATGTGATCAGCGCGGTGCGTGACCTGAACCGCCTGGAGTTGGCCGGGGAGAGTGTGCGGGCCGCGCTGGAGGCCCTCGCGGTGGCCGCCCCGGCCTGGCTGGCAGGCGTGGTGGACATCGCGGAGTTCGCCCACCGCTACGGGCCGGACGCCAACACGTGTGCTGACCGGGCCTTTTGCCACACGTTCGGCCGGGGCGAGGGCAAGCATCAGCCCCCGGCCACAACCGGTCCTCTTCCAACTTCCGGATCGCTACGCGAGTCGCTGCAGAAACACCGCCGATCCGGCGATCCGGAACACCCCTTCTGGGCCGCCAACGCTTCGCGCGCAGCCCCTTCGGACGCCTACGCGGCATCGGCCCTTCGGATCAACATGCCGTCATCCTGCCACGGACCCGGCTGCCTCCGCACCCAGTCACCAAGGGCCCGCACCACGTCAGGTGCTCTTACTTCTCACCGACATTCATGCGCTCTCCGGACGCCGAGTGATGCCGGAACCCACCAACAAGTGCTCTCCTTGAGACTTACGCAGCCATGCAGTACCACCCCGGCTTGATGGACGGCTTCATCGCCGAGACCGGACTCATCGCGACGCCGCCATGACATCACCCCAAACCGAAGACCTCAGTAGCCGACGGGGCCGGGCCGGGCCCGGGCCCGGTCGCGGAACCACGCAGCTGCCCCCACCAGCACCGCCGCCCCCAGCCCGTACAGGGGCAGCCACAGAGTCGTCGTGGCCGCCAGGCACTCGGCAACGGCCTTGCGGGCCTGGACCTCCTGCGCGAACGCCAGGGCAGCACCGTCACTGCCGGCCAGGTTCCCCAGCGCGGCCTTCACTTGGAGGGCCTCGTACCTGCCCATCAGCTCGCACTCGCTGCGCGTGCCCGGCATCGGGAACAGCCAGGCCCGGCGCTGCAGCAGGGGTGCAAGTGCGATCGCCACGCACAGGCCGACGACCAGGGCGTACGCGACCAGGCCGCGCATGTACGCCGAGCAAATGTCCGGCGTCCACTCCGCCCGTCGCTGAAAGGCGAGCATCACTGCAAGGAGCGTCACCCCGATGAACGTGGCGAACCACTGCCACGAGCCCTGGGCGAGCGCGAACGTCAGCACCGCGGCAAGTCCGATGCCGATGACCCCGGGAGCGGGAATGTCATCGCCTGCTGCGACGGATGCCGGCCTCGGGGTCACTCGGGGGCTGGGATCACTCACGGGCCTCTCCTGCAGGGGGAGGCATCAGCATCCGCCGCGGGGCGCCGCGGCCCTGGGCACCATGCCGTGCGGGCCCGGCGCCTAGCCCGGATGGCCCGCACCTGGTCAGCCGCGCGGGCCACGGGCCGGGGGCGCGCCTGGGCCGTCTCTTCCGGATCATGCCTGGCACGCGCTGCCTGGCACCGCACCTTGCTTGTCGGAGCGTCCGACAACGTCCAGTGATCGGGTGCCCCTCCGCCTTGCGGCAGCACCAGATACCGCGGGTTTTACCGGCCTGATCCGAAAGAAACGGCCTAATACTCCAGCAGGATTTTGCTGTCTGATCTGGGGTTTTGCCGGGCGGCTGGAGTGTAGCGGGACACGGAATGCCCCGGGGCGGTCTCACGGAGACCGCCCCTCGATCGTGCGACAACGCCGCAGGTAATGACAACGACGGGGAAACCTTCTCCACGTGATCACCGAGCATGTTGCCACGCAGTGGGACCTTGAACTGGAAGATCTCTTCCTGACCATCGGTCATCGCTTTGGTCGTGTGGAGCTTCGCCGCCGCATGCGTGACTACGTGCGCGGTCTGCTCGCCCCCGTGGCCCGCAAGAACAGCTGGCAGCTGGCCGAACAGGCCGGTCACACCACGCCCGACGGCCTGCAACACCTGCTCGCCGGCGCAAAGTGGCAGCCCGATGACATCCGCGACGACCTGCAGGAATACGTCGCCGACAAGCTCGGCGAGGACAGCGGAGTCCTCATCATCGACGACACAGGCTTCGTCAAGAAGGGCACCACCTCCGCCGGGGTCCAGCGCCAGTACTCCGGAACCGCCGGCCGCACCGAGAATTGCCAGATCGGCGTCTTCGCCGCCTATGCCACCTCCCGCGGCCGCGCCCTGGTCGACCGCGAGCTGTATCTCCCCAAGTCCTGGACCGAGGACCGTGAACGCTGCCGCACGGCGAGGGTCCCGGACGAGCGGGAGTTCGCCACCAAGGGCGAGCTGGCCCGGCGCATGGTGCTGCGTGCCCTCGCCTCGCCGCTGCCTATCGCCTGGGTCACCGCGGACGCCGCCTATGGGCAGGAGAGCCGCTTTCGCCGCCTGCTGGAGCAGTCGGGCGTCGGCTATTTGCTGGCCGTGCCCAAGTCCCAGTTCACCGTGGGCTGTCCCCGTATCGAGGGGCTGTTCGCGCAGGCCCCGACCGAGGCGTGGGAGAAGATCTCATGCGGCGACGGCGCGAAGGGACCGCGCGTCTACCACTGGGCGGCGGTACGACTGCCGGCCGTCGCCGAGTTCGACTACCAGGGCGAGGTTCCTCACCGGATGCGGTGGGCGCTGGCCCGGCGCAGCATCAGTAAGCCCGACGAGATCGCCTACTACCTCGCCTACGCCCCGCTGGAGGTCACCGTCCAGGAGCTGGTACGGATCGCCGGAACGCGCTGGGCGATCGAGGAGTGCTTCCAGGCCGCGAAGAACGAGTGCGGCCTGGACCAGTACGAAGTCCGCCGCTACGTGGGTTGGTACCGGCACATCACCCTCGCCATGCTCGCCCACGCCTTCCTGGCCGCCACGGCCCACCAGGCCCGCGAAAAGGGGGCGGAACCGGTGAGGCGACGGGGGCCATCGAGCTCACAGTGGCGGAGGTTCGGCGACTCCTGGCAGCTTGTCGTCCCCGGCCCCCGCACCTGCGCGGCTACCGAGGACGACACCATGCGCTCAGCTGGTCGAACTGGCGCCGGCGACGCCAAGCAGTCGCCCGTCGTTGTCATTACCTGCGGCGTTGTCGCACGATCGAGGGGCGGTCTCCGTGAGACCGCCCCCGGGGCATTCCGTGTCCCGCTACACTCCAGCCGCCCGGCGAAACCCCAGGTCAGACAGCAAAATCCTGCTGGAGTACTAGTAGGGCTTTGTTAGGTACCCCAAGTGCTCCTCGTCGGATAGATTGTGATCTTCTTTCAGGTGTGACTCCTGAGGAGATGGAAGAGGTCCGT
>NZ_JBEXID010000166.1:0-7721 GCF_040608395.1 Streptomyces sp. NPDC005181 | reverse complement strand
ATCGGCACGTCGAACCCAACGAGCCACATCCCGCCGAGGTACCGGCCACATCATCAGTTCATCCGAACCGGTCATGTGCGGAGGATGGGACTAGCCAGTCGGCGGATCATGAGCGGAGCCAGAGTCGGATCGAGGCGACGGTGCCGTGGACGATGTAGGCGCGTTTGTCGAACCTCGTGGCCACTGCCCGGAAGTTCTTCAGGGCGTTGATTGTCCGCTCCACTTCGTTCCTGCGCTTGTAGATCGTCTCGTCGAAGCCGACGGGTCGGCCGCCCTTGCTGCCGCGGGCTTGCAGGTTGGTCCGCTGGTTCTTCGGTTCTGGGATGGTGTGCTTGATCTGGCGTCGTCGCAGGTAGCGACGGTTGCGGGGGGACGAGTACGCCTTATCGCCGCCGAGGTGGCCGGGCCGGGTGCGCGGGTGTCCGCCGCCCGGCCGACCGACGCGGATGCGTTCCATGACCGGGATGAGCTGCGGGGCATCGCTCCACTGGCCTGGAGTGATCAGCAGGGCCAGCGGGCGGCGTCCGCCCTCATCGGCGAGATGGATCTCGCAGGTCAGGCCGCCCCGGGAGCGCCCGAGTCCCTCGTCGGGGCGGTGCTGCCGGGGCGTGCGCCTTTTACCCTGCGGGCCCCGGCGGCGTGCTGGTGGGCCTGGCAGGAGGTCGAATTGACGCTCACCATCGACCAGTCGATCCGGCCTTCCGCGTCGGCGTCGGCCAGGACGGCCGCAAAGATCCTGTCGCACGTCCCGTCCGCCGACCAGCCTCTGTGTCGCTCGTACACGGTCTTCCACGGACCGAAACGCGCAGGCACTGTTGGCCCCACGGGAACGAGTTCTCTGGCCCCAGACAGCGATCTTCGGGACATGATCTGAACGAGTATTTTGGCCCCACCCTCGCGGCGGATCACGGATCCGATCCACAAGGTCAATGCCACGGGGCGCCCAAGCACTATCCGCACTGAGCGACCGCGGCCCGGCATGTATGTGCCGGCCGTCGGCTCCGGGAAGTCTCCGCTCGGACCCGGACGGTTCCGCGGCGGGTCAGCAAGGCAATGGTCGCGCGTCCGAGTCCGTGTCGCTGTCTGGAGCTATCGGATTGCCGGGAGCCAGGGAGTGGATGCGTGGTATCGGCGAGGGCAGCAGCCACAGCAGCGACAGCGCTCCGCCGACGGCGGCGATGAGGAGGGTCACCCGGAGGCCGATGAGGGTAGCGAGGAGGCCGCCGAGGACGGCGCCCACAGGGCGTAAGCCGTAATTGATCGTGCTGTACGCGCCGGCCACTCGACTCCGCATGCCATCGGGGATCACGGCCGCCTGAAGGGAGTTGAGGTTGACGTCGAACAGCATGGCGCCGACGCCGGAGAGGAACTCGGCCAGGGCCAAGACTCCGGCGCGAGCCCAGAGGGGGCCGCCCGCAGCAGCGGCGATGGCGATCGGTGCCGGGAACAACACAGCGCCCACGACGATGCTGCGGCCCACGCCGAGCCTTCGCGAGACCTTCGGGGCGATCACCGCGCCAAGGAGCGAGCCGGTGGCGCCGATCCCGAACGCCATGCCGATGACGCCCGCGGTCAGTCCGAGGTTCCGGCTGGCGAACAGCACGATCAGTCCGCTGCCCGCGACAAAGGTGAAGAAGTTGACGGTTGCCGCGCACCCGAGGCTCGCCCGCAGCACCGGGTGACGGATGACGAACACCAGTCCCTCCCTGGCACGCCGCAGCAGCGGGGGTGCCGCTTGGTCATGGGCGGCTGGCGGTTCGTCGATCGAAACCCGACCGACCAGAACCGCAGACGCCAGGAACGTCAGAGCGTCGACGACGACGGCGACGGGAGCGGTCAACGCCTGGACCAGAACACCACCGATCGCCGGGCCGGCGACGTATGACGCCGACCGGCTGGCACTGAGCTTGCTGTTCGCGTCGACGTAGGACGACCGGGGCACCAGGTGGGCGAAGAACGGCGGATAGGCGGTGTTGAACAGCACCCCTGCGGCGCCGGTCAGCAACGCCACGACATACAACTGACTCGGCGTCACCACCCCCAGTAGATAGGCAGCCGGGAGGGAGAGCAGTACTGCGGCGCGCATCAGGTCGGCGAGAACCATCAGGCGCCGCTTGTGGACGCGGTGGTCGACCCAGGCACCGAGGACGATCGCGAGCAGGTTCGGGGTCCAGATGAGCGCGGTCAGCCACGCCACCTGATTGGCCGAAGCGTGCAGCGCCCCCACCGCGATCAGTGGCAGGGCCAGTTCGGTGATCCGGTCGCCGAACTGCGAGACCGACTGGCCGGCCCAGAAACGACGGAACCGCTGATCACGCCACAGCGATATGGGTATGGACTGGTCTGCAGCGCTCATGACGTCCCGCCGGTCTGATCCTCGGCGCCCTCGGGCAGGGCGTAACGCAGCAGCCGGACGCCGCGACCGTCGGCCGGACGCGCGGCCTCGTCACGCATCACGTAGGGCGCGAGGATGCGTTCGATCGCGTCCTCGATGGCGGCGAGTTCGTCGGCGGAGACGACGACGCGGGTGTTGGCCAGACCCGCAAGCCGCTGCCACGCCGGTTCGAGCTTGGGCTCGACCTCGGCAGCCCACCGGTTCGGCAGGTCTCCGGAGCGCAGGAACATCTCCCGGGACAGGACCCGCGCGGCCGACCTGCCCTCCTCGCCGTCCGGGTCCTCCGGCACCTCGAACCGGAAGCCGCGCGCCACCGCCTCCCACCGCCGCTGGCGACGGTCCGGGCCGGGCTCGGCATCGCGGACCAGGCCGAAGCCCGCCAGATGCCGCAGATGCCAGCTGGTCACTGACGGGGTTGCTCCCACATCGGGCGCGAGTTGCGTCGCCGTCGCCGGCCCGTGCCGCTGTAGGCGTTCGAGGATCGCCAGCCGCACCGGATGCGCCAACGCCCGCATCGCCTGCGGATCAGTGATCTCGATATCGCCCAGACGGTTACCGGAATCCATGACGTGAGAGTCTCCTCTCACACATTGTGAGAGTCAAGTCTCATATCTTCGGCGCCGGGCAGTCGCCTGATGCGCGTCCCAGCGGAGCAGGTCTGATGAAGCGCTGACGTCCAGATGTTCGGCCGGGCCGAACTCCCACTCCTCCGTAAGCGTGTCCTCCTCGCCGCCACCCGCCCGTGGGCATAGCCAGTACGAGAGACATGTGCCGCTTCGTCTGGACAAGGCCAGCTCGGGGCGCCTACAGTCACCGCATTCGAGCGGCTGAGACCGGTCGAAACCATTCGTGAGACTTCTGCCCGGTGACGGAGTCGGCGTGGGGTGCGTGTCCCCGCTTCACGCCAGCACTGGACGGTTCCAGGTGACGACCACGGGTCGGTGAATTCCGGACACCGACGACCCCGTGTGGTCCGCCCCGCCGGGCAGCGAAAGGGACGCGCCGTGCCGTCGGCGACCTACCGCACCCTGCTGCGTACTCCTGGCGCCGCAGCCTTCTTTCTGACCGCCGCCGTCGGCCGCGTCGGCATCGCGATGACCAGCCTCGGCATCGTCTGGCTGGTGCACGGACAGACCGACTCCTATGCCGAGGCCGGTCTGGTGACCGGAGGCTTCGCCGTCGCCGAGGCTCTGGCCGGGCCGCAACTTGCCCAGCTGATCGATCGCTTAGGCCAGACCCGGGTGCTGCCACCCGCGCTACTCGCCCACGCCGCGTCGGTAGCCGCGCTGCTGACGCTGGTCGCGGGCGGCAGCCCGAGCTGGCTGATGACAGCGGGCGGGGTGCTGGTCGGCGCGACCATCCCGCAGCTCAGCGCACTGTCCGCGGCCCGCTGGTCGGCGCTGCTGCGCGGCGACCGGGCCGCGGGGCTGCCCACCGCGTTCGCGCTGGAGTCGCTCAGTAACGCGCTGGGCTACCTGGCCGGCCCAGCCCTGGTCAGCACTATCGGAGCGGGCGGGCATCCGGCGCTCGGCACGGTACTGGCCGCCGTGCTGGTAGTGGCTGGCGGACTGGCCTTCGCCGCGCAGCACCGCACCGCACCGCACCGCACCGCACCGCCACCGGTGTCCGCCTTCGCCGAACGCACTCGAGCACGCGGCTCACTGCTGCGGGCCCGATTTGCGGTGCTGGTCGGCCATAACCTCGCTATCGGCGTGTACTTCGGCGCCATGCAGGTATCGGTGACAGCGTTCGCGGTGGAACACGGCGCGCCCGACGCAGCCGCTCCGCTGTTCGCTGTGTCGAGTTGCAGCGGCCTGCTGGCCGGCTGGCTGTACGGGCTGCGCCGGTGGCGCGCGGAGCCGCGGGTGCAACTGGCGGCGGCCACGGCCGGGCTGGCTCTTGGCAGTCCGCTGCTGTTCGCGGCTGGCTCACCGCTCGGGCTCGGGCTCGTGATTGTGTTGACCGGCGCGGTAGTCCCTCCCATCTTGGTCCTCTTCTCGGTGCTGGCCGAATCTGCTGTCCACCGGGCCGTCCTGACCCAGGCGTTCGCCTGGCTGAACTCCGCCAGTGCGGCGGGCGCGGCCGGTGCAGCGGCAGTCTCCGGCTGGGCAGTTGACGCATCCGGTGCGCCCGGCGGCTTCGCTGCCGCCACAACGGCCGCCGCCGCGATGGCAGTACTGGCCGCGGCCGGCATCAGCGCACGGCACGGGCCGAAGCAGCAACTCGCCCGCGCAGAGTCGACCAGGCCGTAAGGGCGGCCGCGTGATGAGAGCACCACGCCCGGGACACGGCCGCCCACCTGATTGCCACGACGATGACCACCTGGACCCGCATCGCGCGTGTCCGCGCCTCGCCGCGACGCCCCGGTGGTAGCGCCGCGCTCTGCGAGATGCCATGCGCGCGGCACGGACCGCCGCCGGCCTTTCGTGCGAGCGCAGCGATGTCGGAGCTTCTGGCCGCGCGCTACGCCACGGCGAGCACGACCAGGAGCAGCCCGCCGATGCAGACGCCGACCGGGTACGCCCCTCGCGCGGCGGTGAACGGGCTGTCCCTGCGGTGACGGCTGCAGCTGTCACCGCCTACCAGCAGGCGGCGATGTCTGAGCAGTTCCAGCTGCCCGGCACGGAAGCCGAACTCGAGTCTGCAGCGCCGGGGCCGAGTCGATTGCCGACCCCGCCTCTGCCCCTGAGTCCGAGCGCGAGTCCGAGCAGCCGGAGGAGGGGCGTACAACGGATCCGCTGACGTGGCCAAGTACGGCGCGGCGGCTGGCGGCGAGGGCGGCGTGGAGCCAGCAGGTCAGGGAACGCGCCCGCCTCTTCGCGGATCCGGCGGCCGGGGAGCAGCCGCACCCCGGTGTCAGTGATGGATTGTCATGGCTCTGTCCATGAGGGGCGACAGCACTTCGACACGGATTCAGGAGGCACCTGGGTACCGTGGCCGGGTCGGATTGTTCACGAGTTACGGCAGCACTGTCGGGTCTGCGAGGGCTGGTGGTTCCCAGGATTCGACCGGCGAACGGATGCGCTCCACTGCTCGCCGAAGTGCCGAATACGAGCGCGGCGGGAACGGCACTCGCGTCGCCTGATCCAACCCCGACACGCCATAACCGGTGACCTTGGCGTGAACATGACGTAACTATGGCGTGAATTTATCGTATTGATTCGGCCTCGGGGGCTGTCTAATGGCGCGAACTGGCTCCAAGGGGGGGCCTGAATCCGGGAGTCGTCATGAGTTGGCACACCAAGCGCATCAAGCTGGGCGCGTGCACGGTGGGGGCGCTGACCGCCGCCGTCCTCGTCGTGAGCGCCACCCCGGCCGCGGCGGCCGGAACCTACAGCGGTCGCGCCTACGTATACGGGACTGGCGAGTTCGACGGCGACTGGGGAGACGAGGGCATCCTGCAGAGGAACACCCACGCGTCGTCCAACGCCACGTGCCTGTGGCAGATGATCCTTTGGGCTGATGGCGAGCTCGACTCCAAGTCGAAAGTCGACGGGGTCTTCGGCGACGGAACCTACAACGCGACCAGGGCCTGGCAGCAACGCGAGAACAACTACTACGGGGCCGGTCTGGAAGTCGACGGGTCGGTCGGCAGGGGGACCTTCGGCTGGGCGCAAACCTGGCTTCATGAGGTAGGTGGTGGTGAAGGGCCCGGCCAGACCCTGTATCTGTCATACGACGGCTTGTATGGCTACTTCGACGTGAGGCGTCTTCCGGACGGCAACTACGAGTTCGTCGACGGTGACGGCTCTTGGCGGAAGGCCGGTTACGACTACCGGACCTGCAGCTGACGCCACCGGACCCAGGCGTAACGAGGGCCCGCTTCCCGGAGGGGAGGCGGGCCCTGGACGCGTTGAAGGACCCCTGCCTGGGGCCCTCGGCATGTCCGGTGGGTGACAGGCCACGAGACGACGGGCACGCCAGCACTGCCTGCGCCCGCACGGGTGGCGGAACTACGACGGGCCCGCCCGCGAACGACGACGGACCACCGGGCCCAAGGGGGCGGCGGGTGGGGGTGCTGCCCGTTCTCGGGTTCTGGATCACTTTCCGTGGAGGGCTGACTGAGTGTGATGTCAGTGGTGTGTGGTGGGATGGCCGGACTCTGTTGCCGTGACCTGCTGGGAGTCCGCCTTGATGCCCGTGTACTCGTCTCTGACCCGCGCCTTGGCCGAGGCCCTGGTCGATGTCCTGTGGTTCATCGAGGGCAGTGAGGACGAGCAGATGGATCCGGACGACGCCGTCAAGGTCCTGGAGGGAGTCGCCCACCTGGTACCGGGCAGAGGAACCGGCGGACGTGTAAACAGAGGACGACACGTCTGCCCCCACTGGGCACATCAACGGGAAACCGCAGGTAGGAGCTGTGAACTCGCCGTGACCAGCTCCCACAGCCAGGACAGATCGCCCCAGCCACCGTGCTCCGGGCCTCGATGCGTACCGTCTCATCGTCCACGTCGGCCGACAGCACGGCCACGTTGACGATCGACGGGAACAGCAACTCCTTCAGCGGGACCGTCACTTCTTCCACGGGCTGAACTGTCATCCACACCGCACCGGGGACAGATCATTTTCAGGCAGCTTCCCCAGGGCTACTGCCTGCGCACTGTCCCTCAACTGCCATCGCTCGTCTGCTGCTGGGCGAGTACGAGGCCCGCTGCGGGTCAGGTGGTGAGGCGGCGGGCGATACGCAGACTGGCCTTGCAGGTCGGAGGGTGGCCGTCGTCGACGAAATCGAAGGCTACCGAGATCGACCGAATGCAGACAGTCGCTGTTCGCCTCACGGACAACCGATCGGCGATCTTCGTGTTGCAGTCTCACGCCACATGACCAACTCTATGGGAACTCTTGATCGGCGCAGATTCCTCACCTTGGCCGGTGGCGCGGTCACCGTCCTGACTATCGCTCAGCTGAGCGAGGCGCTCGCCGCCCAGGCCGCTGAACTCGACACGGCGCCCTTCACCCTCGGTGTCGCCTCCGGTGACCCCGACCACGAAAGTGTCGTGCTGTGGACCCGCCTGGTGCCGGACCCACTGAACGCCGAAACCGGTGGCATGCCGGTGGAACCCGTCGAGGTGCAGTGGGAGGTGGCACGCGACGAGTCGTTCAGGAAGGTGATCCGGAGCGGGTCTGTGTCGGCTCTGCCCGAAGCCGCCCACACCGTGCACGTGGTGGTCGACGATCTCGCACCGGACCGCTGGTACTGGTATCGGTTCCGGTCCGGCGGAGTGCTCAGTCACGGCAGCTGTAGTTCTTGATCGGTAGGGCATCGTTGCTGGTCAGGCGGTTGTGGCGGCGGTGATGTTGTTCCAGCGGCGGTGGGCTTCGGCGG
>NZ_JBEXID010000165.1:0-7842 GCF_040608395.1 Streptomyces sp. NPDC005181 | reverse complement strand
AGTACCGCTTCGAGTAGTTGCTTCCCACCTGGCTCTACTTCCTCTGGAACCTCAGGTCCCAGTCTCCAGGTGTCCGTGATCAAGGGGAAGCTTCAAACCCCAGGTCACAACCATAATCTGAGATCTCTACCGAACCCGGGGCGGTTCACCTCAGCCAACTGAGTATCTACGGGGCCCTGACCAGCAGCGTTGCCTGGGAGCCAAGGGGCCTCCGGAGCCCTGTGCCTGCCGAAACGTGCGTGCCTGAGCGACCGGGCATGCGACACACTCCTGCCTCATGGAGACCTCAGTGAACGAACTCCGGCGGATCCGGAGCGGGCCGGCGCGCGACGAGCAGGCATTCGTGGTGCGAGTGCATTTCTCGGCTGACGACCCAGACTCGGTGCTAGAGCGTGCTCGTGACGTGCTCGGGCGGGTGATCGAGCACGTGGAGTCATGGCCGGCTGAGGGAGTCTGGGCACAGCTGCTGCCGCCTTGGTTCGTGCAGGGATGCGCTCCCGAACGATCGGCCGATCCCTCTTGGGATGCCGCCGCTTGGCTGGCGCAGTGGCAAGCAATGACCCCGGCGGAGAAGATCTCCCACTCCCAAGGGCCCTGGACACTGTCGAACTGGCTCTACTACTTCGACCCCGTCGAAGGCCAAGGCAATGACCGCAGTTGGTGGTGGTGGGACGCCGGCAGTGGCGGGCCAGATACCGGATGGATCGATGTGGCCACAACCGGCTGGCCCTTTGGAACCGGCTCGCTGTACTGGCTGATCGAGGCTTCCGGCGGGATGAACCCCGAGATGGTTTGAACCCTTGATGACCCGACGTGGATCGTGGCTGGGCGAACACTCCCGCGTGGAGCCCCGGCACCGTGTGCGGGACTACGTCCGCGGGCTCCTCGGCCTGGTGGGTCGCAAGAACGGCTGGCAACTCGCCGAGTACGCCGGCCACGCCACCCCCACCGGCCTGCAGCATCTGCTGTCCCGCAGCCGCTGGGACGCGGACGAGATCCGCGACGACCTGCAGGCGTACGTCGCCGAACACCTCGGGCCCCCCCGAGCAGAGCGATGAGCTTCCGAACGGCACACTCCGCCGAGCCGCTCGACATCGTGCTGCCCGAGAACGACTGGGCCCAGCGCAGGTTCGTCCTGCTGTCGACCGACGCCGCCCTCGGCGTGGGAACGCCGCTGGCCGCGGGGCAGTCGATCACGGTCGGCCCGCGCACCGTCGTGGTGATGCAGTCCACCTGACGCGAACCGCCGCGTTGTTCTGGCGGATCGGCGCACGGGGCCGGTCCGGTTGGAGTCCGGGCCGGCCCCGTGTGGTGGGGTGGGTGTGCGTTACGGCGCGGGGACCTCGTCGAGGATGCCCACCGCGTCGGTGCCTGGGGTGACGACGAGCTTGCGGGTGAGGGTGTGAGAGCCCTCCGCCGGCACGTCGACCTTGAACCGGCTCATCACCCAGTTGCCCGCGGCGTAGACGTCGAAGGCGCTGGCCGGCGTACCGTAGACGAGACCGAATACCTGCGGGTCGGTCCCGGTCATGCCGATGTACGGCTTGGTCGGGGTGTACGCCGCCGTCGCACCCGGTGTCACGATGCCGGCGCCCGGGATGACACTGGCCTGGCCGGCCGCGTCGTGGTCCATCGCGTCACCGGTCCACACGCTGAGTGGAACCGAGCCGGAGTTGCTCAGCTCCGTCGAGACCGTGGCGAAGTTGTCGCCCGGCTTCAGCGTGTACGTCGTCGTCGCCGTCAGACCCGTGAAGCCATTGACCGGCCCGGATGCCCGGACGACGGCCTTGTCGCCGGTCGCCTGGACGATCTTGACGTCGGTCGCCCCCACCGTCCGGACGTCCCACGCGTTACCGCCGGTCGGCTGGGTCGCCGAGACGTAGGGCAGGTTGATCCAGTCGAACTGGTCGGCCTTGCCGCGGACAGCGATGTCGACCGGCTTGCCGCGGGTGCTACCGGAGAGCTGCGAGTCGTTGAAAGCGTCGGCGATCGCCATCGAGAGCTTGTCGTTCTCGAGCATGACGTCGCCGTGGCCTGCCTCGACCAGACCCGAGCCGATCTGCTTGCCGTAGCTCGCCTCGACCTTGACCGGGCTCAGCGCGACGTCGGCGACGCCGCTGCCCGCCGCCGGCACGGTGACCTTGTCGGCGGCCGTCTGGTAGCCCAGCTTGGACACCCGGACGTCGTACTGACCGGCCGGGGCCTTGACGCGGTACTTGCCCTGGGCGTCGGTGCTCGTGGTCGCGACCACCTTGCCGTCCTGCTCGAGGGCGACCCGGGCACCGGAGACGGCGGAGCCGTCCGCGGTGATCGTGCCGGTCGCGCGAGCGGCGTCCGGGACGGCCTCGTCGTGCAGGTCGATCTCGTCGGCCCACTTCGCGATGTTGCGGGTGGGGTCGCCACCGGCGGTCGCGTAGTCGGTCAGGTGGTAGAAGCTGAACTGCTTGGTGGCACCGGGCTCCATCGTGGCGTCGTAGTAGAGACCCTCGATGTAGCCGTACGCACCGACCGCGGCCGGCGTGTCCTGTGCCCAGGCGAGACCGTGAGCGGCCTGGCCGTTCGTGGTGGCCGTGTCAGCACCGACGTAGACGTAATTCCCGGTCCAGCCCGAGGTCTTCAGACCCGGGTTGGTGCCGCTGAACCCAGGGATCCGGCCGTTGTCGACCGAGCTGTCGGGGTCGATCATGTAGTTGAAGTAGCCCAGGTAGCCCGTGGTGCCGGTGTTGGTCAGCTTGACCGTCATCTTCACGACCGGAGCGTCGGGCAGGGTCTCGTAGCGGACCTGCGCCTTGATGGCCCCGTTCCCCCGGTGCTGACCCTTGCCGACCACGGCCGCGCCGTCGACCGCGAGGTCGGGCAGGTCGATCTGGTCGTCGGGCCGGTCCCACGAATCGGGCGGCGTGAGGCTCGGACGCAGCAGCATCTCGCCCCAGTCGAGGGTCTCGGCGCCGTTGGCGTCGTTGAGCATGACGTCCGACAGCTCGCCCTGGCCCAGACCGCCGACGCCGTTGTTGCCGCCGGTGTACGGCGTCACGGACGCCCGGACCTTGTCGTTGGCCAGGTAGTAGTACTTCCTGCCCGTGACGACGTCGGTGCGCGTGCTGCCGTTGCCGTAGTCCGGCGCGTACGTCGACTTGCCGGCGACCGGGTGGGTCACCTTGATCAGCTTCAGGTCGGCCGTCTCGTTGCCGGTGGTGCCGACCGTGACGCTGGCCGCCGAGCGGTCGTCGGCGATCAGGCCGCGCTTGGCCGCCGAGACGGTCCAGGTCGAAGCCGGCACGCCGATGCGGTACTTGCCCTGGGCGTCGGTGCTGGTCACCGCGGGGTCCTGACCGGCGGCGACGGCGGTGACCTTCGCGCCGGCGATCGGATCGCCCGTCTCCGGGTCGCTGACCGTACCGGTCACGGTCGCCCAGCGCTGCGCGGACTCGCCGCCTGGCACGTAGGCGTAGAGGTTGCCGTCCCAGGCGCCCGCAACGACGGTGTTGCCGCTGACGGCCGGGCCGGCGCCGACCCAGGTGCCGGTCTCGTGGTTCCACAGGATCTGGCCGGTGTCGGTGGCCAGGGCGTAGAACTTGCCGTTGTTGGCGCCGACGAAGAGCGTGCCACCAGCCACGACCGGGCTGGACATCACGCCACCGTGGTAGATGTCGCCGGGCAGCACGCGCTCCCAGAGGACGTTGCCGGTCTGGGCGTCGAGGGCGACGACGGCGCCGCTCGGGAAGCCCATGTAGACGACGCCGTCCTTGACGGCCGCGGCGCTCGGGGTCGAGCCGCTCGAGACGAGCGAGGAACGCGGGCTCCGGTAGGTCCACAGCGTCGCGCCGGTCTTGGCGTCGCGGGCGGCGATGCCGTTGTTGGCGCCGATGAAGACCTTGCCCTCGGCCGCGGTCGGCACGCCGTCCTGCCAGCCGCCGAGGGACTCGGCTCCGGTCCACTTGCGGGCGCCGGTGGCCAGGTCGTAGGCGAGCACGCGGTCGGCGGTCTGGTTGCCGACGTACACGGTGCCGTCCATGACGGCGGGCGTGCCGTCGCTCATGGTCGAGCCGGACATCGGGGAGGCCCAGATCTGCTCGCCGGTGCGGGTGTCGAGCGCCTTGAGGACGCCCTGGCTGCCGATACCGAAGCGGGTCTGGTAGGGCCAGAGCACGGTGTGACCGGAGACGGCAGGCGAGTAGTAGCCGTAGGTGCGCTGGTTGTTCGGGGCCGGCGCCTCCTCGGGCTCGGCCTTCCAGCGCAGCTTGCCGGTCTTCGCGTCCACGGCGTACAGCTCCGAGCCGAGGGTCGGCGCGAAGATCAGACCGTCACCGTAGGCGAGGCTGCCGTGGATCGACTGCGGCACCTCGAAGTTCCACAGCTCCTTGCCGTTCTTGAGCCGGATGGCGTGGATCCGGTTGTTGCCGTCGCCGTTCTCGTCGCGGGTGCCCGCGTAGACGACGCCGTCGTGGATGACCGGCGACCCGGTGAGGAAGCTGCCGTTGGTGCGGAAGCTCCATGCCAGGCGGCGGCCGGCCTCCTGCGCCGGCGCGACACCGGAGTGGCCCTCGTTGCCGTGGTGCTGGTCCCAGTCACCGCCAGCGACCGGCTTGAGCGCCGGCTCGTCGGTGAGGGTGAAGTCCGCCGACTTGGTCCAGGTCTTGCCCGCCGCGTCGACCACCTTCACGTCGATGCTGTGCTCACCGACCGTCTGCAGGCTGTCGGGCAGGTTGCTCTGCCAGGTGAACTCGCCGCTGTGATGCAGCGGCCTCCACTTCTTGTCGCCGGCGATCCGGTAGCTCGCCGAGACGACCTCGTCGCCGGTGTCGTAGGCGTTGATCTGGATGCCCGGGAACTTCTCGGCCGGCACCTTCGAGCCCGGCGCGGGGCTGACGATGGTGAGGTGCTCGTTCTCGCCGTACATCCGGAACGGGTTCTCGAAGCCCGGACCCGCCATGTGGATGTAGCGGAAGCCGCGGGGCGCGTTGTCGATCGTGTAAGAGCTCGACACGGTCTGGATGTGCTTGGCGGTCGAGGCGAACGCCGACTTGTTCTCGACGTGGTTGGAGTGCTCGTGGCCGACCAGGATCAGCTGCGCCTTGTACTGCTCGAGCACCTCACCGAAGGCGTCGTACGTCGACGGCGAGCCGAACGGGACGTTCATCGGCTGGTGGGTGAGGACGACGACCTCGATGTCGTTGGTCGGGTCGTCGTCGAGCGGAACGCTCGCGGCGAGGTCGTCCTTGAGCCAGTTCAGCTCCTCGTCGAACGGCGCCGAGCCGTTGTTCTCGAGCACCACGAAGTGCCGGTTGCCGTAGTTGAACGAGTACCACTCCGGACCGACGTTCTTGCGATAGTTGTCGATCTTGTCCGCGTACGCCGACCCGCCCGCGTACTCGTGGTTGCCGACGGCCGGCCAGACACCGACGGCCGACTGCTGGGTGCCGCGACGGTACGCGTCGAACTGCCCCTGGCTGGCGTCGTTGGTGAGGTCGCCGCTGACCGCGATGAACCGCAGGTCGGTGCCCGTGGAGTTGATCTCGCGTACCTGATCGGGCAGCTGTGCGTTGACGTGCGGGTCGGCGATGTTGGCCCAGGAGAAGGTGTCGCCGTCGGAGAGTTCGTCACGGACGAGCGCGAAGTCCGCGGTCGGCGTGGCGTCGTCGGCGAGCTGGCCGAGGTTCGCCCAGAACCTCGGCTCCTTGTACTCGTCCAGGCCGAACCGGTAGCCCCGCGGCTGGCCGGCCCACACTATGTCCGTCTTACGACGGTCGGTGGAGATCGTCAGCGAGTAGGAGCCGTCGGCGGCGGTCGTGGTGGTGACCGTGCCGTCGGAGACGCGCACACCGGCCAGGCCGGCCTCGTCGGAGCTGCGCTGGCCGTCGCCGTTGGCGTCGACGTACGCGACGCCGCTGACGGTGGCCTCCGGCGGGTCAATAGCGGTCGCCGCGTACAGCGTAAGCGGGCCCGCCACCACACTGGAGGCAAGCCCCAGCATGGTGGTGTACAGGACAGCGCGCATGTGCGCGCGTGTCCAGGTGAACACGGACATCGGGATCCTTGAGAGTGCGGGGAGGTGGGTGTCAGGTCAGGAGCGGGGAACGTTCGACGAACCAGACCAGACCGGCACCTGCGACGACGACGGTCGCCGCGACGGTGCCGAGCGTGAGGGCGCGAGCGGCGACCGGCGTGGTCGCGGCCCTGCGCAGGAACAGCAGCGCCGGGAAGGCGAGCGCGATAATCGTCAACTGGGCGAGTTCGATGCCGACGTTGAAGGCGACCAGGTTGGCCAGCATCGAAACCGACAGCGGCCCGTCGATGCTGAGCGCGCCCGCGAAGCCCAGCCCGTGCAGCAGCCCGAAGCCGAAGACCACGGGCAGCCGGTGCCTCGTCCTCGTCGAGAGCAGGTTGTCGAGCGCGACGAACGCGATCGACAGCGCGATGAGCGGCTCGACGATCCACCCGGGCACGCTGACCCAGCCGATCGCGGCCGGCACCAGGGTCACCGAGTGCGCGACCGTGAAGGCCGTGACGACCCCGACGACGTCGCGCAGCCGCTTCGCGCCCAGCAGCAGTGCCAGCAGGAACAGCACATGGTCGAGCCCGAAGTACAGGTGCTCTGCCCCGAGCTTGACGAACCGCGGGATCTCACTGAGCAGATCGGTGTGCCCCACCGTGACGCTGGTGCGGGCGGTGTCGAGCAGCGTCGCACCGCGGCTGCCATCGATGTCGTAGACCACCTTCGTGGTGGTGCCGTCGATGACGCCGTCGGAGGGGCGGAAGATGTCACTGCGGACGGTGAGCGCCCCGGACGCCGGGCAGTCGTAGGCGAGCGCGACCCGCGCCGCGCCGGAGTCGGCGAGTTCGACGCGGGCACCGTCCGCAGCGGTGCACCCGATCGAGCCGCGGCTCAGCCGCAGCCGCTCGCCGACGTACGCCGCCACGTCGCTCGCGTGCGCGTCCAGCGAACTGCGCCGCACCCCGGTCGGCACCTCGGCGGCCGTGCCGTCCGTGCCGGCCGCGTCCGGGCTCAGGAAACCGTCGAGGCTCAGCAGCCGGGCGAGGACGTCGTACTCCACGTCGACGACAGCCGCGACGCCGTCGCCCTGGCTGCGCAGGTCGACCACGACCGAGGTCTCACGGACGTGTGCCTGCGCCGGAGGGGCGACGAAGAGAACGGCAACAAGGGCGGCGAGAAACGTCAGCAGACGCACAGTCGAGCACTTCCGTGGTGAGGGGAACGGCGGTCGGCCCCAACCCTGCAGTGCTCGCACCCCACCCGGCAACTAGAGATGACCCAGTTCACCGACCCTTCCACTGCCGGTCACCCACCAGCCGACAGCCGGGTTTCTGGGCGTCGGAAGCCGGGCTTTTGGGCCCGGCTACGAGGCCCGCGTACGAAGCCGGGTGAGCCCGGCGCCCAGGGCCCACCCGCACGAGGTGAGCATGACGTCGTTGACGTCGGCGGCGCGGCTCAACAGCAACTGGCCGAGCCCGATGAGCAGCAACAGGCCCGCACCCGCCGCGACCACCGCCCCCGCCTGCGGCAGCAGCACGCGCAGCAGCCATCCCACGGGGACGAACATCGCGACGTTCCCGACGATGTCGACGATCCCGAGCGCCCGGTTGACGTTGTCCTATTCGTCGTGGACCGGGCCAAGCCTCTCCGCTCCGACCACTCCCGCACACGATCAACGCACCAGGGAAGATCAGACACCTGGAGGTCCGCCGACGAGACCGACTCGGCGGAACCCTGCACGAGTACCAACATGCCGCCTAATGGGAGCTACGGAGTCGGGGAATGCTCGATTCCGTAGCCGCCAGCAGGTGAGCACTTATGCCGCCGGAAGCACTCGACTTCTGTGG
>NZ_JBEXID010000164.1:0-7873 GCF_040608395.1 Streptomyces sp. NPDC005181 | reverse complement strand
GATGTGCCACCCGAGGAAGTCCAGTCCCTCATCGATGCGGGTGATCAGGGTCTTCTCCGGGGACAGGCGCAGGCCCATCGTGGACAAGACCCCAGCGATCTCATCGCGCAGGGCTTCGGCGTCGCCTTCGGTGCCGTGGACCATCAGACACCAGTCGTCCGCGTACCGCGACAAACGGTAGTTGGGAAGACCTTGACGGCGACGCTGTTCCCGCCCGAGCTTGCTGCTTCCGGGTCCTCCCGGACCCTGGGCGACGTACTCGTCCAGGACGGAGAGGGCCACGTTGCTGAGCAACGGTGACAAGATCGAACCCTGTGGGGTTCCGGCGCTGGTTTCTCGCAGCACGCGATCCTCACCGAGGATGCCCGCCTTGAGGAACGCCTTCACCAGGTCAAGTACGCGTTTGTCCCCGATCCGAAGCCGCACCCGGTCCAGCAGGGCCGGATGCGAAATCTCGTCGAAGCAGGCTTTGATGTCACCCTCCACGATCCACTCATACCCGTGGGACGTGAAGTGGCGGACCTCGGCCACCGCGTCGTGAGCCCGGCGGTTCGGACGGAACCCGTAGGAGCACGGGAGGAATCCCGCCTCGAAAATCGGCTCCAGCACCAGCTTCAAGGACGCCTGCACCACCCGGTCGGTGATCGTCGCGATCCCCAGGCGCCGCAACTTGCCGCCCGTCTTGGGGATCATCCGCTCCCGCACCGGCAGCGGACGGAAACTACGGTCCTTGATCGAGCCTCGTAGTGCGTCGAGGAACTCCTCAACGCCCGTCCCCTCCGCGATGGACGCCGCCGTGCGGCCGTCCACCCCGGCGGTCTTGGCGCCCTTGTTACCCCGCACCCGATCCCACGCGACAAGCAAGAACGCGGGATCGGCACAGAGGTTGAAGAGGTCATCGAACCTGCGATGAGGATCATCACGGGCCCAACGGTGCAGCTTGGCCTGGATCTCCAGTACCCGGCGCTCCGCCTCATACGTGGCGTGCTCCAGTTCGTCGGTATTCACCGATGACCTCCCGGTATTCCAGTTCCTCGACTGCTGACTTGCTGGCCCCCTTCGCCATGTGCGCGCCATTAACGCGCTCGGACTACTACGGGGCCTCCGCCACGTCCTGGAGTCGTCAGCCGACGACGGGCCTTGCCCTCCGCCTGACTGGCTGCCAGACGGGAAGGGGCGACATCAGAACGCTTCCCACGTTCACCACCAACCGGTCGACGAGCGAGCCGCCCAGCTCTACCCCGACAGCATCGCCACGCCTACGCCGCAGGCTTTCAACGTGGCCTCCCCACCGACACCCTAAATTCGGCTTCGGAGTCGCCACCCGGAGGTGGCGTGCGCTGCACTCGGCCCATATCCTCCAGATTGGAGCCGGTGGAACTCTTACGGGGCGTCAGACACTGGTTCCTCTCGTACGGCGTCTCGTCTTGCTTGCCGGACCCGCGTCGTCTGGAAGTGCCGACGCGTCCCGTCGTTGTCAGGGCTGCTCTCACCTCCGCGTGCATCTCCACGCATCGGCTGCCCTCAGCTTCACCAGCCTGCTGCGACAGGCCGGCGGTAGGGGTCTTTCACCCCTACCCGGTATCAAGTGGCGCCTCGTGGCGCACGAGGGTGTAGTTCCAGTCGCCGTGGAAGCGGTGGCGGGTCATCGTCAGCGCGTCGACCTGGGCGTTGTCGACTTTCACGCCGGTGGGGTAGGCGCCGGTGTCGAGTTCGGCGCGGACCGTCAGTCCGGTGCGGGTGGTGGTCGCCGCGATGGACTGCAGGATGACTTCATGGCTGGTCAGGGGCCTGCCGCGCCAGTTCATGGAGATGTGGGAGAACAGCCGGTGCTCAATCCGGTTCCATTTCGATGTGCCAGGCGGTAGGTGACAGACGGTGATCTCAAGGCCGGTCTCGGCGGCCAGGGCGGCGAGTTCGGTCTTCCATGCCCGGGTGCGGTAGCCGTTGGAGCCTCCGGCGTCAGCGGTGATCAGCAGCCGACGGGCGCGTGGGTAGTCGCTCTGTCCGGCCCCGTGCCACCAGCGGCGGATCGAAGCGACCGCGAAAGCGGCGGTGTCGTGGTCGGTGCCGACACTGACCCAGCCGGCGTTCGCGGCAATGTCGTAGATGCCGTACGGGATCGCCTTGCCGGGCCCCTCCCGGTCCAGGAAGTCATGCGTCTTGACCTGCACCGGATCACCCGTGGGCTGCCATTCACGCCCCGCGTTTTTGTACTGGCCGACCAGTTCCTTCTTCTTGCTGTCCACGCTGACCACCGGGTCCCCGGCGCCGATGTGGTCCCTGGCCTGCTCGTTGATGTAGCGGAACTGGGCGTCCCGGTCCGGGTGCTGCTTGCCCTCGACGGTCTTGGAGTTGGCCTGCAGACTGAAACCCTCCTCCCGCAGCAGGTCACCGACCGTGTCGGCACTGACCTTGTGTCCCTGTCGGGTCAGCTCGCCGGCCAGGTTCCGGGTCGACTTGGTCGTCCAGCGCAGCGGCGACATCGGGTCTCCGCGCATGTCCGGCTCGACCAGGGCGAGCAGCGCGGGCCGCAGTCCCGCATCCAAAGGCGCCTCGCCCGCCTCCAGCTCATCCACCCCCTTGCGGACCGTCGTCTCGCTGGCCCCGGCGGCCCGCGCAACGGCCCGGATCCCACCGTGCCCCAGGAGACGGGCCTCTGCTCCCATCAGCAGACGCTGCTGCCGCTCGTCCAGGTGTGGGAACAGCACCCCGAACTTCAAGGCGAGTTGATCCCGAATCTCCTGCGATATGCCCATACCACGTCAACGAGCCAAACCGTCGGAAGCAACGTGTTGATTCTCTGCGAGCCCTT
Organism: Streptomyces sp. NPDC005181; assembly: GCF_040608395.1. Classification (NCBI taxonomy): domain Bacteria; kingdom Bacillati; phylum Actinomycetota; class Actinomycetes; order Kitasatosporales; family Streptomycetaceae; genus Streptomyces; species Streptomyces sp. NPDC005181. Next base: position 5,058 of record NZ_JBEXID010000164.1, on the reverse strand, counting down.
AGCTTGGTATGGGTGCTTGCGGGGATCCGACCGACGAGGAATGGGCTCTACTGGAGCTGCTTCTGCCGGTGAGCAACGGACGTTATGGCAGGTGGACGGACTATCGGCAGGTGATCAACGGGGTCTTGCACCGGGCGCGGACTGATGTGCAGTGGCGTGAACTGCCGGAGCGGTTCGGCCCGTGGAAGACCGTGCACAAGAGGCACCTGCAGTGGTCGCCCGACGGGACCTGGGAGCGGCTTCTCCAGCAGGTCCAGGCCGTCGCGGACGCCGAGGGCGCCATCGACTGGGACGTCTCGGTCGACTCCACCGTGATGCGCGCCCACCAGCACGCCGCCGGAGCGCGAAAGGCCCCGCCGCCGGCGTCCTCAAAGGGGGTGGTGGTGATGGAACATCAGGTCGATCCGGCGTGTACGGGCCTACCTGAGGAAACATGGCATCCGGCATGTGAATCCGGAAAAGGCCGACCAGGCGGCCAATCGCGTCAAGCGCGGCCCGCACGGTGCCGCGTTTGCGGAGAAGTTGGAAGCCGGCGCGGCCGAACATCTGGCGCTTGAGCATCTTGATCCGGTTGACATGGCCTTCGACGGTGCCCGAGTTCCCGGGCAGGGTCAGGCCGGCGATGACGGCGTCGCGGTCCCGGTCGATGCCGGCGGCGAGCGTGTGGAGGCTGGGCAGGTCGTCCTGCCGGACGGCGTCGAGCCAGTCCGGCAGGCGCTCGCTCTGGCGCTCGGTGAGCATCGTGGCGAAGGACCGGACGTGGCGGGCGAGCGCGTCGACTTCGGGGCAGTGCGTGCGGACGGTCTTGAGCTGGAGCTGCTCTGACTCGGTGAGGGTTTCCGGGAGGCGGAGGATCCACACGGCGACGGCCCCGGGCAAGGGCGGCCGGGCGGTCACCGGCCGCGGTGAGGTGCGTTTCTCGCACAGGTAGGCGCGAACGCGCTGTTAGCTGCCCTTGTAGCCGAGCGGCACGATCTCCTCCCACAGCTTCCAGGCGTTGGTGCCGCCCTCGCTCCAGCGGTCGTCGAGGTAGGTCCTGTAGTCGTCGAGGACGGAGGGCCGGTTCTGCCACTGACCGGTGAACAGTTCCTCCGGCGTCGCGGCGTCGGCGAACTGCTTGACGGTGCGGCTGGTCATGCCGACTTGACGCTGCACCGAGCGCCGACTGTGCCCGGCCGCCGGCAGGGCATGGACGGCGGCGTGCCGGGCCCGGGTCCGATCGGCGAACCGGTGCCCTCGCGGCCAGGGCGAACCGGGGGGGTCCGCGGCCGGGGCGGGCTCGGGCGCGAGAGCCGTGAGAACCAGGGCACGCTGGCAGCCGCGGTGCTGGGTGACGCTCCGTTCGGCGGCTTCGCTCAGGTTGTGCCACAGGTGCCACCGGTCCGCGACCTGGATGGCCTGCGGGGCGCCAGCAGCGGCGCCTTCGGCGAAGAACGGCGCGCGGTCCGGCATACGACCTCGACGTCCGGTCGCCGGGCGAGCCACGCGACCAGGCTGGATGCCTCCCGATCGGAAGCAGATCGACGGGGCGGCGGGTTTCGACGTCCACGAGGACGGTGCCGTAGTGCCGGCCCTTGCCAGTGGCGTACACGTCGACGCCGATCACCCGCGGCGTGGCACCCAGCGAGCCCGGCCCGTTCCTGCTCTCCTCCGGCAGCCTGGCCCACGTCCGTCAGCTGGAGCCCGAGCAGGCGGAACACGCGGGCGAGGACGACGAAGAAGTCACGGTGGCCGTCTCACTGGCCGTCACCGAACAGGGTCACCTTCGAATTCGAGACCGAGGTGCAGATCCCGCCCGGCCCCCGGGGGATGGTTGGCCCTGCGCACGTGCGAAGTTTCGCAGGGCCAACCTGAGTGCCTTGTCCTGTCAGGAAGCACCCGAACCGACCGTAGAGGCCACGCGTCCTGATCGCTCGCCGACGACACCGCCGCCTGAGCACCCCACCCGCCCGCCGGCTGCCGGGCCATACCGGTGGCCGGCGTGCCTCGAGGCCCGTGACCCGGAGGAAGATGGCGTGCCCGCATATCAGGTCACCTGGACGCTTCTGACCCCGTCGCTGCCGCGCGCAAAGCGCTCGCCATCCCGGCGCCGGCCCGGCCGGCGAGTGCGAGACCGATCGCGACCAGCGTCGAGCGCAGGCGTTCGGTCCACTGGCCGTGCCGCCGGGTCAGCGCTGGTATCTGCTCGACAAACGTCCCCGCTGCCCGCACGAAGCGTCCGGGCAGAACCGACGGACCCGCAGGCAGAGGATCACTCGTCGGCCCGTGCTCGGTACGTCACGGAGATACCGCGGGTCCAGGTCGTCCTGCCAGTCCAGCCAGGATTTGCTGCCGAACTCGTAGAGGCCGTAGGCCGGCCCGGCACCCCCGCTGCTCACCGTCGTGATGAACGAGCGGTAGGAAGCGGGAACTCGAAGTGGTGCTCCCGCTCGAAGGGGGTCACGACGGCCTCCGGTACTGGCGGAGCCAGCACCCACCGGTGCCTGCGCGCACTGAAGTCCGGGTATTCAGGGTCGGCCTGGGCCATCACCCGAATCCGTTCACGCACCGCGTCGGCATCCCACACGGCCTGCACGCTGCCGCCATCAATCCGCGGACCATCCGCACCCCCCGAGTTTGGGGGCGGCCGGGCCGTGCCCGTCTCCGGGAGCGGTCAAAGCTGCCTGTCATATCTCCGGTCCGTCAGTTCTCCGGTCCGTCAGTTGAGTAGCGCAGCGGCGGGGCGCGTCCTGGAGGAGGCGAGGGAGGGGCCTGGTGACCGACTGCGGACGCTCGGGAAGGGCGGGATCGTGATCGAGAAGGTGGTGTCGTAGGTCCCCGGTCATTCGGAGGCGTGAGGGGCGGGCCCCGACGTGGCTGACGGTCCGCCCCCTGGGCGGTCAGGGTCGCTCCACGCGGAAGTGGTAGCAGCCGTATTCGACGGCTCGCACGTGGACCTGGGCGGTATCCGGGTCCGCGAAGGCTTCGGTGAAGGCGCGGTCGAAGGATGCGTCGGCATCCTCAGGCAGCTCCACCATGCGGCCGCCAATGATGCGCCCTCGGTTGTCGTATCGGCGGAAGGCACGGAGAGCGCCGGGTCGGGCCCAGGGGTAGCCGGTGCTGTCCGGGGCCGGCCCGCCGCAGTCCTGGGCGTGTATGAAGACCGGACCCTGCTCGTCATACGCCCCGGGCTCGGCACCTGTCTGGGCCGCCCAGCGACGCAGCGGGGCGTACGAGACGAGGGCGATCCGGTCATCTACGACGCTGAGCCGCAGGCAGCAGCGGAGCGGGGCGCCGCCTTCCTCGTCCACGTACGGGTACATCGGACGCCCGGCGTCGTCGCGGACGCGGAGCTCCTTCAGAGCGGTGGGGCCGATGGGCCGGGGTTGATAGGTGCTGGTCATGCCTTCATCGTGGCGCGGCCGGGCATGAGGTGCTGGCGGAAATCCGACGGAGGGTTCTGGGCCAACTGTCGTGCTCAGAGTGGCCAACTAGGGCATTTCTTTCGGATCACCTCGCTGACCAGATAAAAATGGCGGCAATGTGGAGTCCGGCGAGGTAGATGGTGGCGATCTTGTCGTATCGCGTGGGCAGACCACGCCACTGCTTCAGCTTGTTGATGCACCGTTCGACGGTGTTGCGGCGTTTGCAGGCCTCGCGGTCGAAGGCCGGAAGCCTGCCGCCCCGGCTGCCCAGCCGTTTACGGTCGGCGGCTTGGCCGACGGGCTGCGGGATCACAGCCCGGATGCCGCGCTGACGCAGATGAGTGCGGATCGCGCGGGATGAATACGCCCTGTCCGCGAGGACCATGTCTGGCGTGATCCTGGGGCGCCCGACCCGCCTGGGCACCCGCAACCGGTCCATGACCTGTGTGAACGCGGGTGCGTCCCCGGCCTGGCCGGGAGTGAGTGCGAACGCGGGCGGTCGGCAGTGGCTGTCGGCTGCGAGGTGGATCTTCGTGGTCAGTCCGCCGCGGGAGCGACCAAGGACATGGTCGTCCGGCTCGCCGGCCGGGGCCCCTTTTCACGGGCTCCGGCGGCGTGCTGATGAGCCCGCACGATGGTTGAGTCGACCGCGACGACCCACTCCAGGTCACCCCCGGCTTCGGCCTGGGCGAGCAGGACAGTGAACATCCTCTGCCAGGTGCCACCGACCGCCCCACCTCTGTGTCCGGTCGGGAAGCAACGGCTCGATCCGCGCCCACCGGGCATCAGTCAACAACACATATCAACCAACGATCGAATCATCCCAACGGCACGACCCGAGTCACCTCACGCCGACAGGCCGATCCGGATCGAGCGCGGGTGAAGGACCCAGGACGAACTCGCAGATCTCCATTCCCGCGAACGAGGTGTGGTCGCGGTTGAGTTGAAGCCACACGCGGGGCGTCTCCTCATCATCAAGATGGATCCAGGCGCTGTCGGCACGGGCTGCGGGAGCGGTTCGAAGGTAATTGCAGGCCTGCCTACACCCGCACCAGCCGTGGAACTGCAGCCGCTCCACAGCCTGTGCCAGGACCGACTCGCCCTCGGCGACCAGCGCCGCATCCAGGAACGAGACCAGCGCCGGGTAGACGTCCGCAAGCAGCGGCGGCTCAATCTCGCTCACTCGACCAGGCTACCGGCACCCAGTACGGGTCAACCTCGACCTACACCAAATGATCCACAACACCCGGCCCAAGGCTTGTCCCGCAACGCTGAGGTGGGCGGTTGGGGGAGGGAGAGGCTCGCCGCCTATCCTCGTGTTGTGCAGCTGCCCCGGGATCCGTCGAACGTCACCCATGTCCTGGTGGCAGCGTTTCCGACCCGTCTTGCCGGTGACGTGCAGAGCGTCCTGGCGGTCATGCCGGACGCCAGGGTCGCGCCGATGAATCCCTTCGAGGTTGAGGTGCAGGGCGGGACCGTCTCCATCCCCTCGCGCATCTACAACGAGGAGCCGGGCACCGACTTGGAGCGGCTCCTGACCGGAACCCAGCAGGTGATTTTGGGCTCTCCTGCCGTATGTGTGGGTGCCCTGAGCTGGTCTGATACGTGAAACACGCCGCTCTCTGTGAACCTTGAGGTGTCTAGCAACAAGGTT
>NZ_JBEXID010000163.1:0-8160 GCF_040608395.1 Streptomyces sp. NPDC005181 | reverse complement strand
GTGGGTATCCCCTGCTTCAGCCGGGGATACCCACGCAAGATCAAGGATGGGAAGACTCCGGCGGAGCAACGGGGACACAGAGAACCGGTGACACACAGGAACGGAGAAGATGCGTGCCGTATCAACGGACACATCTTCCCGCCCACCGGTTCCCGCGTTCACCGAATCCCGGCAACTTCCGTCCGGCGAAAGGGCTCAACCCGGCTCGCCGCGGCGACACCGCCTCCGGGTCACCGCAGGTGTCAGGGGCGTACGCCCCGGTGCAGTGCCACCACACCACCGGTGAGATTGCGCCAGGCCACCTGCGACCAGCCGGCCTTCTGCAGCAGCTGGGCAAGCCCGGCCTGGTCGGGCCAGGCGCGGATGGACTCGGCGAGATAGACGTACGCGTCGGGGTTGGACGACACGGCGCGCGCGACCGGCGGCAGCGCCCGCATCAGGTACTCGGTGTAGACCGTGCGGAACGGCGCCCAGGTCGGCTGCGAGAACTCGCAGATCACCACCCGGCCGCCCGGCTTGGTCACCCGGTGCAACTCGCGCAGCGCCGTATCCGTGTCCTGGACGTTGCGCAGTCCGAAGGAGATCGTCACCGCGTCGAACGTCTCGTCGCGGAACGGCAGTTTCGTGGCGTCGCCCGCGGTGAACGGCAGCCAGGGGTGCCGCTTCTTGCCCACTTGGAGCATGCCGACGGAGAAGTCGCACGGCACGACGTACGCACCGGTCGCGGCGAAGGGCAGCGAGGATGTCGCCGTGCCCGCGGCCAGGTCGAGGACCTTCTCCGCCGGGCGGGCGTGCACCGCCTTCGCGACCTCCTTGCGCCACAGCCGGGCCTGGCCGAGCGACAGCACGTCGTTGGTGAGGTCGTAGTTCGCCGCCACGTCGTCGAACATCGAGGCGACTTCGTGCGGCTGCTTGTCCAGGGATGCTCGGGTCACGCACCCATTCAAGCAGCCCGGCCGACGGCGCCTCTCGCCGGTCGCGGGTCGGCGGCCGGGCGGCCGGAAGTCGGCTTCGACCGTTCGGGTGCGTGGTGGGCACCGCGCGTCGGTGGACCACGTCACCGCCCGAGAGCCCACCCTCCTCCACGACGTGGGCGGCCCGCGTCACTCCGCATGCGTCCTGCGTCGTCCCTGCGCCGCCGGGGCCGGTGCGGAGGCCGTGGACGGACGGAGGGGACACGTGGACATCCGCCGGGGCGAGTGGCAGGCCCTCACCGCCCGCCCCGGCGCGGGCTCACACCCCCGGGATGCCCCGGTCCTGGAACGCCTTCCGCACGGCATCCGCCGCGCCCTTGCCATACATCTGCTGCGCGGTCGCGATCGTCGTCAGGGCCGCGTGCTGGAAGCCGGTGTCCGGCGCGAAGCCGAACTGGGCGTTGACGATGATCCGGTCGGCCTCGCGCGCGCCGAGCGCGCCGCGGATGTCGAACAGGGCCCGCGACCAGATCTCACCGTCCGCGTGCACCTCGCCCACCTTGTCCGCGTAGGTCTTGTCGCCGTCGACGCGGCGCAGGCAGTGCGGCACGGAGGAGGTGTACGAGACGGAATCCCAGTCCGCGACGCAGCCCGGATCGGTCTTGCGCGGCCAGCCGTACTTGGAGTCCGCGTACGCGCCGACCGACACGGCCAGGTAGTCGCCCCAGGCCTCTCCGATGGACCCGGCCTCCTCCGACGTGCCGAAGCCGGGAACTTGGGCATTGTGCACGGCGTGCCCGTACTCGTGGACGATCACCTCCGCGTCCTCCGCATCGTCGACCCCGCCCTTGCCGAAGCGGATCTCGGCCTTCTTGTCGGTGAAGAAGGAGTTGTCGGCGCCCCACTGGTTGATGCGGACGGGCTGGGCCCGGTCGTTGGCGCCGGGCAGCTCGCTGCCGAAGCCGAGGCTCTGCAGGTACTCCTGCGCCTCGTTGACCCAGAAGTAGGCCATCACCTGCTCGAACTGGTCGTCCTTGCGGGTGTACGTGCCCGCGTCGGCGACCTTCGCGGAGGATCCGGTGTCGGATCTGATGTACGCCCACTTGCCGGAGAGCCCGCCGCTGCCGTCCAGGTTGCGCAGGGCGGCCAGGGCGTAGGCGTCGGCGGGCACGGCGGTGGCCGAGTCCTTGGCGTCGGTCAGGTTCTGGTTCCCGGAGGACTGCACGGGGTTGACCATGAAGACCCGCCCCTGCGGGGAGTCGGCGGCCGATGCCGTGACGGGGGCGGCGAGGGTGGCGAGCGCCACGGTGGTGGTGGCCGTGGCGAGCAGAACGCGGGATATGCGGCAGGCCATGAACATCCTCCTGATGGGTGGAGTACGTGGGCGGCGTGCGGGGGGCGGTAGGGCGCTGCGGGATCTTCCCGCACCCCGGGCCCGTGTGACCAGGGGCCCGACGTTGCGGTTCGCCCGGTCACCCACACTGGAATGCCGTCCCGGTCACCGCCGCCGGTACACCAGCCGCCCGCCCAGCACCGTGGCCACGCATGTCCCCGCCCCCGCCGCGCAGAGCGCGGCCTCGTCCGGAACATCGAAGACCGCGAGGTCGGCGCGGCCGCCGACAGTGAGCGGGCCGTGCGCGGACCCGGGCAGGTCGTGCCCCTCCGCGAACGGGTCCAGACTCGGTTCGCCGATGAGGATGCCGGGGGCGCCGACGGCCGAGACCTCTGCCATGCCCGAGCGGGCCACCGCGGCGCGGACGGCCGGGTCGTGGAGCCGGCCCGCGAGGTGTGTCGTGCCGTACCGCAGCATCTGCTGCAGCCCGCGCCGTACGCTGCCCGCCCGTCGCGTCGCGTCCATCCCGGCGGCCAGCTGCTCGACCGCCTCGCCCCACAGCGGCCGGTCGCCGAGCTCGTCCGCCTCGCGCGGGTCGGGGTGGTAGCAGCGGGTGAGCAGCCAGACGGCGTGCCATTGCCGCAGACCGGGGGTGAGGACGCCGGGCCACTGGCGGACGCGGGCCGTCGGGTGGGCGGCCATGACGTCGTCGTACGGGCCGAGGGCGACGATCCGGTCGCCGTCCACGGCCACCGCGCCCTGCCGGACGGCAGCCGCGCCGACCGGAAGAACCAGCGGCGCGGCATGAACGGTCAGCAATGCGGCCTCAGTTGGCGCTCAGGAGCTTCAGCTCCGGATGCGCGGTGCCGCCTTCGATCGCGGTGGAAGAGATGTGCGAGACCACTCGCTCGTCGACCGGGTCGTTCGCCGGGTCGTCGTGGACGACGAGGTGCTCGTAGGTCGTGGCGCGCTGCGCCGGGACGCGGCCCGCCTTGCGGATCAGGTCGATGATCTCCAGGCGGTTGGAGCGGTGCTTGGCACCCGCCGAGGAGACGACGTTCTCCTCCAGCATGATCGAGCCGAGGTCGTCCGCGCCGTAGTGCAGCGACAGCTGGCCGACCTCCTTGCCCGTGGTCAGCCAGGAGCCCTGGATGTGCGCGACGTTGTCGAGGAAGAGCCGGGCGATGGCGATCATCCGCAGGTACTCGAAGAGCGTGGCCTGCGTCTGCCCCTTCAGGTGGTTGTTCTCCGGCTGGTACGTGTACGGGATGAACGCGCGGAAGCCACCGGTCCGGTCCTGCACGTCGCGGATCATCCGCAGGTGCTCGATGCGCTCGGCGTTGGTCTCGCCGGTGCCCATCAGCATGGTGGAGGTGGACTCGACACCGAGCCGGTGCGCCGCCTCCATGATCTCCAGCCAGCGCTCACCGGACTCCTTGAGCGGGGCGATCGCCTTGCGCGGCCGGGCCGGCAGCAGCTCGGCACCGGCTCCCGCGAAGGAGTCGAGACCGGCGGTGTGGATCCGCTGGATGGCCTCCTCGACGGAGACCTTGGAGATCCGGGCCATGTGCTCGACCTCGGAGGCGCCCAGCGAGTGGATCACCAGCTGCGGGAACGCCTTCTTGATCGCGGAGAAGTGCTCCTCGTAGTACTCGACGCCGTAGTCCGGGTGGTGTCCACCCTGGAACATGATCTGCGTGCCGCCGAGTTCGACGGTCTCCGCGCAGCGGCGCAGGATGTCGTCGAGGTCGCGGGACCAGCCCTTGGCGGTGTCCTTCGGTGCGGCGTAGAAGGCGCAGAACTTGCAGGCCGTGACGCACACGTTGGTGTAGTTGATGTTGCGCTCGATGATGTACGTCGCGATGTGCTCCGTACCGGCGTAACGGCGGCGGCGCACGGCGTCGGCGGCCGCACCCAGTGCGTGCAGCGGCGCCGACCGGTAGAGGTCGAGTGCCTCCTCCGGAGTGATCCGCCCGCCCTCGGCGGCTCGGTCGAGGATGGGCTGGAGGTCGGCCTTCTCGGTCACCGGGCTGTCACCTTTCGGCGGTTTTTCAACGGATCTACGGACCGGTTCAGCCTACGCCAGCCCCTGCCGGGGTCAGCGGCCGGACCGGCTGAGCGTGCCGTACGGAAGACCCGCGCCCCTCTCCTCGGACGTGAAGCGCAGTGTGCCGTCGCCGGCGAGGGTGAAGACGACGTCGGTGGTGGTGCTCGTGCACAGCCCGGCGGTGCTGGGGCGGTCCGGATCGGCGCGCTCCCGGAGCGTCAGTTCCTTGGCCGTGCCCGAGGAGAGCCGGGCGATGCTGTGGCAGCTGACGGTCACTCCGAGGGTGGAGACCGTGGTGTTCATACGGACGACGTCGGCGCCCTTCTTCCCCTCGGTGAACACGGCGGTGAGGGTGCCGTGCGGTTGCCCGGAGGTCTTCTCGGTCAGCGGCCCCTTCCAGGTGCCGACGAACGCCTTCGGCAGTGCGGTGACCTGGTCCGTGCCGCCGGTGCCCGCGCCCGTCGGGGGCGACGGCCGGGTGGAGGAGGTGGTGGGCGGGGGCTTGGCCACACCGTCGTGCTCCCCGACGTCGCCGCCACCGCTGCCCGGCAGCAGATCGAAGAGGAAGGCGCTGCCCACGGTCACGGCGGCGAGCGCCCCCGCCACCGCGAGGGCGACGGTGCAACTGAGCCTGCGTCCGCGGTTCCGGTCGGGGCACTCGGGCCCGGAGTCGGCGCTGACGGTGACGGAGAAGCGGGGATCGGGGGTACGGGGGCCGGGGGCACGGGGGGCTGCGGTACGGGGGCCGGGCAGCCCGGTCGAGTTGTCCCCCGGAGCCTCGGCCGGCTGATGCGTCCGAGGTGGGACGGTCGGCTCGATCGGCGGCCCGAACACCCCGAGCGCACCGCCCACGGCCTGCGCCCCGTTGCTCCCCTGTGTCCCGTCGGCCTGGGCATCGAGGAACGCGTTGCTGAACGGCACCGGCCCAGACTGCACGGGCGCGTCCTGCGGTTCCAGGTCCAGCAGTGCCACCGCGGCCCGGCTGAGCTCACGCACCAGGGTGCCGGGCAGCCAGCCCGCCGCCACCCGCGCGGCCGCCCCGTCCGGCGCCAGCCGCCGGGCCAGCTCCGACGGAGTGGGCCGGAGCGCCGGGTCCTTCGCGAGGCACGCGGCGATCACCTCCCGCAGCTCACCCTCGATCTCGCCCAGCTCCGGTTCCTCGTGCACCACCTTGTAGAGGAGCACCGCCGAGGAGTCGCCGAGGAAGGGGGCGAGGCCCGTTGCCGCGTACGCGAGCACCGCGCCGAGCGAGAAGATGTCGGCCGCGCCCGAGATGTCCAGGCCCCGGATCTGCTCCGGTGCCATGTAGCCGGGCGAGCCGACCGAGACGCCGGTGGAGGTGAGCGAGGCGGTGGCGTCGATGGCGCGGGCGATGCCGAAGTCGATCAGGCGGGGGCCGTCGAGGGCGAGCAGTACGTTGGACGGCTTCACATCGCGGTGGATGAGTCCCTGCCCATGCACGGCGGCCAGCGCCTCCGCGAGTCCGGCGCCCAGGGTCCGTACCGACTGTTCGGGCAGCGGCCCGTGCTCGGCCACCGCCCCCGACAGCGGCGGCCCGGCGACATAGCCGGTGGCCACCCACGGCACGGGCGCGTCCGGATCGGCGTCCAGCACGGGCGCCGTCCACTGCGCGCCGATCCGCCGCGCCGCGTCCACCTCGCGGCGGAACCGGGCCCGGAACTGCTCGTCGAGAGCGAAGTGCGGATGGACGACCTTGACCGCGACGGTGCGTCCCCCCGCGCTGCGCCCCAGATAGACCCGGCCCATGCCGCCTGCACCGAGTCTGCCGAGCAAACGGTAAGAGCCGATGGTGAGCGGCTCGCCGGCTTCCAGCGGCTGCATATGGACTCCCCCTGTGGACCGGCCGGACCTCCGACCGAAGCCTAGGGGGCGAAGGTCATGCGGTCACAGAGAAAGCATCCGCCGATATCGCCCCTATGGGAACGAACAGCGGTTTTCGACACAGCGAAAGGCGCGAATGTGTCGTTCACTCGAACGATTCCTGTACTCAACCGGGACCCACCCCGGACACCATCCGCTATTCGGGATACGACGCACGGGGTGGCCGGTCGCGGCATTCGCGGCATTCGCCGGAAGGGAATCCGCAGGACCGGGCAATAAATACCGGGCTATAAATAACGCCGACGTGGGCGGGGAAGGGCAGAAGGTTCAGGATTCATCCATGGCCCGGCCCTTTCCCGCGCGCACGGATCAGTGGTCGAGGAGCTCGACGTTCACATCTGCCGGGAAGCCGGTCGTCGGCCCCGTCCGGCGCGCGAACTCCCGTACGCCCTCCAGCTGGGCCGCACCGAAGCGGAAGTCCAGCGTCGTGAAGTACCGCTCCAGCAGTTCCGCGTCGAAGACCTCCCAGCGCGCCGCGGTCTCCGCGACCTTGGTGACCTCTTCCAGGGACAGGTCGCGCGAGGCAAGGAACGCCCGGTGGACCTCGTTCACCATGGCCGGGTGGGCGGCCAGGTAGTCCTTGCGGGCCGCCCAGACGGCGAAGACGAACGGCAGCCCCGTCCACTCCTTCCACATCTGCCCGAGGTCATGGACCTGCAGACCGAGCCGCGGCGCATCGTGCAGCGAGGCACGCAGCGCGGCGTCGCCGATGAGCACGGCGGCGTCCGCCTCCTGCATCATCAGGCCGAGGTCGGGCGGGCAGGTGTAGTAGTCCGGCGACACCTTGTACCGCTCGGCGAGCAGCAGCTGGGCGAGGCGGACGGAGGTGCGCGAGGTGGAGCCCAGCGCCACCCGGGCGCCGTCGAGCTCCTCCAGCGGCCGCTGGGAGACGATCACGCACGACATGACGGGCCCGTCGCAGCCGACCGCGATGTCGGGGAAGGCCACGAGCTGATCGGCGTTGCGCAGGTACTCGACCAGGGTGATGGGGCCGATGTCGAGATCACCGCGCACCAGCTGCTCACTGAGCTTCTCCGGGGTGTCCTTCGACAGCTCCAGGTCGAGCAGGGTTCCGGTCCGTGCCAGACCCCAGTAGAGGGGGAGGCAGTTCAGGAACTGGATGTGGCCGACGCGCGGCCTGCTGCGACGGTCGTCGCCTGCTGCGGGAGAGACGGTTGAATTGTCCACATCGCGAGGCTAGACCCGCGCGGGGAGCTCGGCGCCACCGGGGCTCGGAGGCTCACCGGATCCCACTCCCCGGACCGTCTCGGACCGGTCCACGACCACCCTCCCGGCCACCCTCGGACCGCCCTCGGACCGCCCTCGGACCGCCCTCGGACCGCCCTCGGACCCCTATGTTCGTCAGCTCATCGGCACGGCTATCAAACATCCGAGTGAAGTGATCTTTCCCTCTATCCCTCCGCACATGCTGCGTGCTAGGCTCGTCGCCAAGTTGCAGTTTGGTTTCCCTTGCAGTACAGAGCCTGCGGAGCATGTAACCCGCAGGCTTTTGTAGTTTTCAGACTTCTTTGCAGGTTCTGGAGCAGGGCAACCCTTTGGCCCAAGGAGGGCTTATGGCTACCGGAACCGTCAAGTGGTTCAACGCTGAAAAGGGCTTCGGCTTCATCGCCCAGGACGGCGGCGGCCCGGATGTCTTTGTTCACTACTCCGCGATCAACGCGTCCGGGTTCCGCTCCCTCGAGGAGAACCAGGTCGTGAACTTCGACGTCACTCAGGGGCCGAAGGGCCCGCAGGCTGAGAACGTCAGCCCGGCCTAGTTGCCCGGGTCGGCCGATCGCGGCCGGCATTGCAGTACCCAAGGAGCCCCGCTCCTCCGCTTCGGCGGGGAATGGGGCTCCTGCCTTTTCTGGCTCTTCGCCCAGATGTGTGGGTCGGTTCGCGTCGTGGCACGAACAACGCCGCACCCTCCGTAGTTTCTTGATCGCCAAGATCGGAAACGACGT
>NZ_JBEXID010000162.1:0-8267 GCF_040608395.1 Streptomyces sp. NPDC005181 | reverse complement strand
ACAACCCGAAGCCCTTCGTCTGGACGAAGGACGCCGACGAGATCCTTCAACGCCTCGCTTCATATCTTGATCGAATTCCCGGCGCAGAACACTAGGAGCGTGTCTCAGTAACCGGCTACCCGCTGTCGGAGTGCACCCGGATGTGCCCAGTCACGTACAGCTGAGCGTGCCCAGGATGCACTGGATTCAGCTCCGCCGTCTGAACGTGCCGGGGGCTGTCCCGTGCGTGCGCTTGAACGCGTTGGCGAAGGCGAACTCGGAGGCGTAGCCCACCTGGGCGGCGACGGATTTCAATGGTGCGTCCGATGCCCGCAGCAGGCGCGCGGCCGTGGTCATCCGCCACCAGGTCAGGTAGCTGAGGGGTGGTTGGCCGATCAGTGTGGCGAAGCGCCTGGCGAACGGTGCGCGGGACAGCCCCGCTTCCGCGGCGAGTTTCGCCACTGTCCACGGTGCCGCCGGGGCCCGGTGGATGGCGTGGAGGGCGGCGGTGACCGGCGGGTCGTTGAGCGCGGCGGCCCAGCCGGTGGTGTTGCCCCGGGCGGGCTGTTCGTTGAACCAGATGCGCAGGATGTACAGCAGCAGCGTGTCCAGGAGCGCGGGGACGGCCGCGTCCGTGCCGAGGCGCGGGTGCTCCAGTTCGGCGGCCAGCAGCCCCACGGCCGAGCGCAGTTCCGGGTGGCGATCCGGGTGCGCGGGGAGGTGGATCCGGTCAGGCAGGTCGCGCAGCAGCGGGTGGGTGCGGGACGGGTCGAGCTGGTAGGTCCCGCAGAGCACGACGGTGACCGGACCGCCGTCTCCGGTCCGGTCGACGCTGTCCGACGCGTAGGGCTCGGACAATCGGGGGTCGTCGGGGCCGCAGGCGGGGGCCGTCGCCAGGGTTTTGGGCCTGTCGGCCAGGGTGTGCCCACTGCCGTGGGGCAGGAACACCACGTCGCCCACGCCCAGCGGGACAGGCTCTGCGTCTGGAGGGAGTAGCCAGCAGGAGCCCTGCAGGATCACCTGAAAGCCCGCCGACCCCGGTACGGAGGCGAACTCCTGCCCCCACGGGGCATGCCACCGCACGTGCGCCGACCGAGGCCGGCCGGTCCGCATCACCGCGATGACGTCACTGAGCACATCCATGCGGTGAGACTACGCGGGCGAGACGTACGCGCATGAACTGGGCACTCTGCCGCATGGATCGTCTCCAAGTGAGGTCGTAGATTCGCGGCATGAAGATGAAGACCGCACGTATCCACGAGTACGGCGACGCGTCCGTGATCCGCTACGACGACGTTCAGCGCCCTCAGCCTGCATCAGGTGAAGTGCTCATCCGTGTCGCCGCGACCTCGTTCAACCCCGCCGAGGCCGCGTTGCGGGGCGGACTGCTGCGGGCGTTCTTTCCCTTGGAGCTGCCCTACACGCTCGGATGGGACGTCGCCGGCACGGTCGCCGAGATCGGCGCGGGTGCGGAGGGGTTCACCGTCGGCGACCGGGTCATCGGGCGGCTCGACAGCGCGGGTGCGGCCGCCGAGTACGTACGGGCGCCCGTGGCCACGCTGATCGCGGCTCCCGCCTCCATCCCTCTTGCGAACGCTGCGGCCCTTCCCGTGGCCGGTCTCACGGCGTGGCAGGCGGTGTTCGAGCACGGGCAGGTAGCCGCCGGTCAGCGGGTACTGGTCAACGGTGCGGGCGGAGGCGTCGGTGGCTTCGTGACACAGCTCGCCAAGTACACGGGAGCCGAGGTGATCGCCACGGCCGGCGCCCGCAGCGCCGAGGCAGTCCGGCGGCAGGGGGCGGACCAAGTGATCGACTACACCGCCACGCCGGTGGTTGCCGCGCTCGATGGCCCGGTGGACACGCTGCTCAACCTGGTCCCGCTGAGCCCGCCGGACGCCACAGCTCTGGCGCCGCTAGTACGGCCGGGCGGGCGGATCGTCTCGATCGCCACCCCGATCGAGCCGCCTGCCGATGCCGAGGTGACTGCGATGCACATGGTCGCCCGCAATGATGTGGAGCATCTGGCGGCGCTGGTGGAGCTCATCGACGCGGCCGTGGTCACCATCGACATCAGCGAGTCACGCCCACTGGCCGACCTCGGCGCCATCCACCGCCTCAGCGAGGCTGGCCGGATCCGAGGCAAGGTCATCATCCTTCCTTGAGCCGCCGACGGCCGGACCTTGCCTTCAGCCTCCACGCCCACTTCCCTGTGGGCACGTTTCCCGCGTACCTGGCCGAGCACTTTGGCGAGTACGCCGACACCCCGCGTGTAGTTCGTGATCATTGATGCGAGATGATGGCGGTATGCGTGGTGAGGATGGACTGTTCGAGGTCGAGCCGGTCGAGAAGAAGCAGCCGCAGGGCCGTCCGGCGGCGGTGGACAAGAGGTTCAGGGCGTTCGACCCGCACCAGGTCCTGCTGCTGCCCCCGTCGCTGGACGACTGGCTTCCCCAGGACCACCTGGCCCGGTTCGTCGCCGACCTGGTCGACGACGTGCTGGACCTGACGGCAATCCGGTCCGACTACACCGAGAAGCGCGGCTACCCTCCCTACGACCCGCGGCTGACGCTGCGCCTGCTGATCTACGGCTACACCACCGGGGTGCGCTCCTCACGGGCGATCGAACGCAAGTGCGCCGACGACATCGCGTTCCGGTTCCTGGCCGCCGACCAGGCCCCGGACTTCCGCTCCATCTCACGGTTCCGCCGCCGCCACCTGAACGCCCTCGCCGACCTGTTCACCCAGTCCCTGCACCTTGCGACCAAGCTCGGCATGGTCAAGATGGGCCGCGTTGCCCTGGACGGCACCAAACTCGAAGCGAACGCCTCCAAGCACAAAGCGATGAGCTACGGCCGCCTGGTCGGCAAGGAAGAGCGGATCGAAGCCGAGATCGCCGCCCTGGAAACCGAAGCCGCCTCCCTGCTCGCCGACGCCGAGGCCACCGACACCGCCGAGGACCAGAGGTTCGGCATCGACGGCAAGGACACCGACCTGCCCGCCGAGCTGGACCGCCGCGAAAAGCGCCTGGCCAAGCTGCAGACCGCCCGCGCGCAGATCGAGGCCGAAGCCGCCGACAAGGCACGCCAGCACGCCGAGGACAAGGAACGCCGCCGCCAGGAACGCGCAGGCACCAGCGACGAGCAGGCCGTCACCGACGCCGGCGAGGCGGCCGCCGACACCGCCCGCCCCAAACCCAAAGCGCAGGCCAACTTCACCGACCCCGACTCCCGGATCATGAAGAACAGCGACGGCGCCTACATCCAGGCCTACAACACCCAAGCCGTCGTCGACGAAGAACACCAGGTCATCACCGCCGCCGACGTGACGCCCAACGCCTCCGACGCACTGAACTACACCACCATGCTCGACCAGTCCGCCCAGAACACCGGCACCCACCCGGGGCAGGCCCTGGTCGACGCCGGCTACTGCTCCGAGACCAACCTTGAGGCGGCGAACGACCGCCAACTTGCCTGCGGCACCGACACGTTCATGGCCACCGGCCGACTCAAGCACGACGAACAGGTCCCACCCGCACCCCGCGGACGCATCCCGGCGAACGCCACACTCAAGGAACGCATGGCCCGCAAGCTGCGGACCAAACCCAGCAAAGCCGCCTACGCCCGCCGAAAAGCCATCGTCGAACCCGTCTTCGGCCAGATCATGACCTGCCACAACGGCCGCCAACTCCTCCTCCGAGGCGAAGACGGCGCCCGCGGTGAGTGGCGACTGCTCGCCGCCTGCCACAACCTCCGCAAGATCTTCCGACACGCCGGAACGGCCGGCCTCGCCGCCGCAACCGGCTGACCAGCCGGCCACACCGGCCTCAGCGAGCCGAAATCCCGCTCCGACCGACCCGCTCATCGGCCCCACAGGCGCCGACCGGGCGACCACGACCGATCCCGCCCATCACGACCTCCGGCCAGTTGCCCGTTACCGAGACACGCTCCTAGGCCGATTTCGGTTGGATCATCCGATCGTTGGTCCGCTGCTGACTCCCGGCGCCGGGCTGATGTACCGCGCGCATGACTCCGTCACCGGACGTGGCCTGGGTGGCGACAGGCACCCCGGCTGTGAAGTACGTCCTGCTGCCGCTCGGACGGCTGCCCTACGCTTACCTGCCGGGCGCGCCCCGGGTGCGCGAGTGCTCGCGAGCGGATCACGCACAGTTGACGCAACCATGGCGGGCACCTGTGTGCGCGTTCTCG
Source organism: Streptomyces sp. NPDC005181 (assembly GCF_040608395.1). Taxonomy (NCBI): domain Bacteria; kingdom Bacillati; phylum Actinomycetota; class Actinomycetes; order Kitasatosporales; family Streptomycetaceae; genus Streptomyces; species Streptomyces sp. NPDC005181. Next base: position 4,083 of record NZ_JBEXID010000162.1, on the reverse strand, counting down.
GCCGAACGACGCCGCGACATCTCCGCGGGTGACTCACCGTAGCCCCGGAACTCCAGTGCGCCACTCGGGTCTGTGAACCGTTCGTTCGCCAGACCCGTAACCGCGGAAAGAAAATTGCCATGCACTCGACAGGTGGATGCATCCCAGGCCCGTAAGCCGGCGGCCCTCTTGCAGTACCGCGAAAAACATGGCAGGCCAACAGCAGCACTCCGCCGGACATCGGAGCCGGTCATGACCCGGGCCGAAAGCACCCGCCGACGGTACGGTGGAAATAGCCCGGCAGCCGCACCCGCGCAAGGGCCTGTGTGCCGGGAACGCAGCTGCACTGGATGGCCGGCATGGGTGCTCCCACGAGAACTCGATCCACAGCAGCGGACGCACCTTTGGGTCCATGGACCGCCGTGGTCGTGGTCGATGGCGCAGGGGTGGTACGGGGGTGGAACGAGGGGGCTACGAAACTTATCGGGCACTCGGCCCCAGAGGTGCTGGGCAGACCCCTGTCGGACGTCTTCCTGCCGGTGGAAGGCGCGGCGTATCAGGCGGGCACCCCTGACCTCGCTGCACGGCTCGGATCACAGCAGGGCTGGGAAGGCCTGCAGGCCGTACGCCGTTCGACGGCCACCGTCTCGACCTGGAGATCAAGATCCTGCCCGTCCAGGACTCCGGCGACCGCTCAATGCGCCTGATTCTCGCCGCCGACATGACTCGGACCTGGTGGTCGAGCGCCAGCCGCTCCCTGCTGGAAGGGATCACCCTGACCGCGCCGGTGGGCCTGGCCATGGTCGACACCGAGCTGCGGCTCACATGGGTGAATGATGCCATGGAGCACCTGTGCGGCATTCCCCGCGAGCGTTTCCTCGGGCGGCGCCTGGGCGACGTCCTGCCGGGCCTGGATGTAGAACACACCGAAGCAGAGATACGCCAGGTTCTGGAGACCGGCCGTCCCTCGACGGGCCGTGAATACTTCGGCCACGTCCTGTCGGAGCCGGATCAAGTCGCCTACTCCACCTCGTGCTTCCGTCTGGAGAGCGAGGACGGACAACCGTTGGGCGCCTGCTACATCGTCCTCTCCACCACCGACCACTACCGCGCCCGGCAGAAGCTGACACTGCTGAACGAGGCCCGCAAGCGCATGGGCAGCACGCTGGACATCCCGCACACAGCACAAGAACTGGCCGACGCTGCCGTCCCCGGGCTCGCCGACCACGTCACCGTAGACCTCCTCGACTCGGTGCTTCGCGGCGAAGAGCCCCCACCCGGCCCCGCCGACGCCACCACCGCGGCGGCCCTCCGCTGCGCCGGACACCGTTCCACTCGCGAAGATGTCCCGCCGCCCACCCCGCCGGGTGAGCCCTGCGGCTACCCCCCTCTGTCGCCCACCGCACGCGCGCTCATCAATGGCACCTCCACACTGATTCCCGAGCTGGACGCCACCGATCCTCACTGGACCGTCGACGATCCGGCCCGCAGCGCGCACCTGCGCGAACTCGGCACCCACTCACTGATGATCGTGCCCATCCGCGCACGTGGCACCACCCTGGGAGCGGCCACCATCGGCCGCTGGCGACCCAAAGGGCCATTCCAGCCCGACGACCTGGTCCTCGCAGAAGAGCTGGTCGGACACGCCGCAGTCTGCATCGACAACGCCCGCCGCTACACCCACGAGCACGCTGCCGCACTGACCCTCCAGCGCAGCCTCCTCCCGCAGGACCTGCCCGAACAGAACGCGGTCGATGCCGCCTACCGCTACCTGCCCGCCGACGCGGAAGCCGGCGTGGGCGGCGACTGGTTCGACGTCATCCCGCTCTCCGGAGCCCGAGTCGCCCTGGTCGTCGGCGACGTCGTCGGACACGGCGTCCACGCCGCCGCCACCATGGGACGCCTCCGCGCAGCCGTGCAGACCCTCGCAGACATCGACCTCGCCCCCGACGAGGTGCTGGCTCACCTGGACGACGTGGTCAGCCGCATCGCCGAGGAAGCCGACGACGAATCCGGCGTGACCGGGGCGACCTGCCTCTACGCCGTCTACGACCCGGTCAGCTGCCACTGCACCCTCGCCCGTGCAGGCCACCCCGCGCCAGTACTCGTCACTCCCCCCGGCATCGCCCAGCTCATGGACCTCCCCAGTGGGCCGCCCCTAGGCCTCGGCGGTCTGCCCTTCGAGTCCACCCAGAGAGAAGTTCCCGAGGGCAGCATCCTCGTCCTCTACACCGACGGCCTCATTCAGAGCCACTGCCTCGACGCCGACCAAGGACTCCAGCAACTGCTTGACGCCCTGGCCACCACCCTGACCCCGCTGGAAGACCTCTGCGACGCCGCGGTCACCAACCTCTCGGCCAACCGGCCAGGAGACGACGCGGCACTGCTCCTGGCCCGCACCCACGCCCTGGGCGAAGAACACGTCGCCTCCTGGGACATCACCAAAGATCCCGCGGCCGTCGCACCGGCCCGCGCCATGGCAGCCCGGCAACTCGCAGCCTGGGGGCTCGAGGACCTCGCCTTCACCACAGAGCTGGTGGTCAGCGAACTCGTCACCAACGCCATCCGCTACGCCTCGGATCCCATCCGGCTACGGATGATCCGTGACCGCATGCTCATCTGCGAAGTCTCGGACGGCAGCAGTACCTCCCCCCACCTGCGCCACGCCCGGACAACCGACGAGGGCGGCCGCGGCCTCTTCCTGATCGCCCAATTCGCCCAGCGCTGGGGTACCCGATACGCCAGGGACGGCAAGACCATCTGGTCCGAACAACCCCTCCGATCCACCGGACTCGAAAGAGACGGCCTCGGTGGCCCCGGCAAGAGCGCCGGTCCTGAAATCCTCGAGGTCTCCGCATGATGCCGATCCGATCGAGCAGTCGTGGCTGACGCGGCCTCACGCGCGGAGCAACGGGTCGCGCGCGTGCGAGACGAGGCGGCCGAACGTTACGCGCTGGCGCAGGAGTTCTATCGGATCGCCACGGGGCCCCGCCACCAATACGGCCGCGCAGAGCTGAGTTTCATGAGCTGGTCACTCGCTCGTGGCGTGCTCGCACCCGAAACCTCCGACCCGCCGGGCAGTCCCTGGTGGCGCGCCGTCAACGAACGGCTGCTGCGGGACAAGACCGAGGCCCACCTGCTGTCCGCCGAGGCCACAGGCACAGCCAGCGCCCGCAGCGTCGAATACTGGGTCGACTTCATCCGCACACCCGAACCGGGCCGCTGGTATCGCGCGCACAACGCCAGCATCGTCGCAGGCTACCTGCAGCACGAGGATCTGGCCGCCACCGAGCCGCAAGTGGAGCGATTCATGATGAACGTCGCACTGCTCCGCGTCCTGTTCACTCACGCGATGCTCGTGCAGCCTCGACTCGCGCTCGGCCGACTGGCCGCCCTCGGTCCTCTGATGGCCGACCCGCGCCACCGGACCGTCCAGATGTTCCTCGATCTCGGCCGGTCATTCCCACCCGAGTACCCCGTAGCCACACCCATCGAGGAGACCATCCTCGATGAACACGCCCTCGCCCGCATGCTCGACTACGGCCTGATCGCCCCACGACTGCCCGCACTCTACGAGTTCTCGGCCGCGTCCCTGGACCAGCCGCGGCTGACAGCCCTGCTGGACGACGGCGTCCCAGCCTACGCATGGCCACACGCGGACCGACAGATCTGGTACGTCGGCAACACGGGCCCACACCTGCGCGCCATCGCCCGCGCCACCGGCGTGCGCCTGCTCTGGGAGCTGTCACCCCTGGCCCCCGCCCACCGCAGACCGCACCGGTGACGGCGCCGGACGGCAACAGGGACAACGTGATCGCAATCCATCGGCGGGGCTACTGTTATCGCCCATGAACCATTGGTTGCCGCATTCTGCGGTTCCCCGACTCGCTGGTGCCGCGGTTGTCGGAGCGGTGATCGGTGTCGTCGTCGGGTTCCTGACGGAGGCACCGCTGGGCATTCTTGCCGGAATCGCCGCGGCAGAGACAATCTTCGTCGTGGCAGGCTGGATCGCAAACATTCAGTGCGACCGCAGCGTGTGACGGTTTCGGGTGTGTGGTGACGGCTGGTGACCGAGTGGTCAGCGGCTGTCGGAGCGGGGGTGTC
>NZ_JBEXID010000161.1:0-8451 GCF_040608395.1 Streptomyces sp. NPDC005181 | reverse complement strand
ACTGCTTGATCGATGCCATCGGTCCACCGTAGCGGCGCGTGCTGCTCACCGAGACCCTGGGGTGTCATCGCCGTGCGGGTCGAGGTCTCGCATGAAATGAGTAGCGCCGACGGACCAGATCGCCTGAGACTACGAGCGAATCGGACCAGATCACCTGAGACAGGGGCCAATTCGCATGAGACGGGACACCCGGCGAGCGGGGGGAACCCCAGGCCGTGACGGCTGTCTCAGCCAATCCAGTCCACCCATGTCAGCGGCATCTGCGGCGACTAACTTCGCTGAGAAGAGACACGAACTAGCGAAAAGGTGATGGAACTGTAGGCTCCGCGACCGGATGCGCAATGTCGACGCTCGATGCGCAGTGAATGCGCAAATCCGGGCTTCAGTGCGCAATGACTCCGGAACGTAACTGCCGGTTGCTGATCTTTGTGATCTTTCAGGGCGGGGTACGCAAGGTGCTCATCGACATCCCCGAGGCGTACGAGGTGCACCTCAACTTCGACGTCACCCGCCTCGCCCCCGACGCCGCTCCCGAAGCCGAAGCGGCCTGAAACGCCCGCGCCCGGCCCAGGTGTGATCAGCGGGCCGAGCACGGTGATGTCGCGCGCGTGGCGGCTCAGTTGCAGCAGCCGCATCCGGGGCGGCAGCCGCAGGCGTCCGTTTCCTGCTCGCCGCGCGGGGCGGGAACCCCTGGGGCCGGGGTAGCACAGCAGCCCTTGCCCTGCCAGGCGTCGCGGCCTTCCTTGACCGCGACGGCGGCGATGACCAGGGCGGCGATCGGGTCAGCCCGTGCCCAGCCGAGAGTGGCGTTGAGGACCAGGCCGACGAGGAGAACGGCGGAGAGGTAGGTGCACAACAGGGCCTGCTTGGAGTCCGCGACTGCCGAGGCGGAGCCCAGTTCACGCCCGGCGCGGCGCTGGGCGGCGGACAGGAACGGCATCACGGCCAGGGATAGTGCGGCCAGCACTATACCGGGGACCGATGGCTCTGCCTCGCCGGTGCCGGCCAGGGGCCGGATCGCATCGACCGTGACGTAGGCGGCGAGTACGAAGAACGAGACGGCGATGATCTGCAGCGTTGTCCTCTCCCGCGCCTCGCGCACTGCATGGTCCGCCGCGGAGAACTGCCAGGCAACGGCCGCGGCGGAGGAGACCTCGATGACCGAGTCGAGCCCGAAGCCGATCAGCGCGGTGGACGATGCGATCGCGCCCGCGGTGATCGCGACGACGGCCTCGATGACGTTGTAGGCGATGGTGGCGGCGACCAGCAGCCGTATCCGGTGCGCGAGCGCGTCCCGTCGGGCCGGGGCCGGGACTATGCCGATGGGCGTATCGGCGGTCATCAGCAGCAGCCCTTCTCGTCCCCGCCCGGGCAGGTCCTGTCGGCCTCGACGGCCACCACGGCGGTGCGCAGGTCATCCAGCGCGTGCCCGAGGCGTGGGTCGGCGAGTTCGTAGCGGGTGCGGCGGCCGACGGGGACGGCGACGACCAGGCCGCAGTCCCGCAGGCACGCCAGGTGGTTGGACAGCCTCGTGCGGGAGATACCGAGCGCGTCGGCGAGGTCGGCGGGATGGGCCGGGGCCTGGCGCAGGGTGAGGAGGATGCGACAGCGGATCGGGTCTGCGAGCGCACGGCCGAACCGCGCCAGCACCTCGATATCGGGAGCGAGAGTCAGCACACCTACGACGATACACAGATTCCTGAATTCAGAATACCATGGATTATTTGTAACGCCTGCTACATTCTTGCGCGTGACGAATCGTGAAGCAGGGGTGCGGTGGTTGGTCCTGGTGATCAAGCTGCCCGCGGAGCCGTCGAAGCACCGGGTGGCGGTCTGGCGCGAGCTGCGCAAGGCCGGCGCCCTCTCGCTGGGCCAGGGCATCTGGGCGGTGCCGGATGTGCCGGTCTTCGCCGACGGGGTGCGGCGCGCAGTGGAGCTCACCGAGCGGGCCGAGGGGCAGGCCGTGACACTGCAGGCGTCCGGACGCGGGCCCGAGGACGCCGCCCGCTTCCAGGCGCTGTTCACCGCCGCACGGTCGGAGGAGTGGACGGAATTCCTCGCGGACTGCGGCAAGTTCGAAGAGGAGATCGCCAAGGAGATCCGGATCGCCAAGTTCACCCTCGCCGAGCTGGAGGAAGAGGAGCAGAGCCTGGAGCGGCTGCGGCGCTGGCACCGGGACCTGACGGCGCGGGACGTCTTCGGTGCCCCGCAGGCGGCCGAGGCGACGGAGCGGCTGAAGCAGTGCGCAGCGGCCTGCGAGGACTACGCGGAGCGGGTCTTCAATGCCCTGCACCAGAGCGAGGGGGAGGGTGTATGACCGCGACGGCGGGCCGTCCCGCACCCCGGGGGCAGATGTGGCCGCTGTACGCGGCCGGGTTCACCACCGCGTTCGGCGCGCACGGAATCGCCGCCAACCTCGGCGGCCTCTCCGAGGACGCCGTCACCTCCCTACTCGTGCTCGGCGGCCTGCTCGCCCTGTACGACGGGGCCGAGGTGCTGCTCAAGCCGCTCTTCGGCACCCTCGCCGACCGCATCGGCGCCAAGCCCGTGCTGCTCGGCGGGCTCATCGCCTTCGCCGCCGCGTCCGCGCTCTACGCCACCGCGGACAGTCCCGGCTGGCTATGGGCGGCCCGCCTCGGCCAGGGCGCCTCTGCCTCCGCCTTCTCGCCCTCCGCCTCGGCTCTGGTCGCCCGGCTCAACCCGGCCGCCAAGCACGGCCGGGCGTTCGGCAGTTACGGCTTTTACAAGTCCATCGGCTACACCCTCGGCCCCCTCCTCGGCGGCGTCCTCGCCTGGGCCGGCGGCCTACAACTGCTCTTCGCGGTCATGGCGGTGCTCGGCGCGGCCGTCGCGGCCTGGGCCGCGTTCGCCGTACCGCACCTGCCGCCGCTGCCCCGCAACCGCCAGACCGTGCTCGACCTGGCCCGCCGGCTCACCTCCCGCTCCTTCCTCGCCCCGACCGCGGCCCTCGCCGGGGCGACCGCCGCGCTCTCCGTCGGCGTCGGCTTCCTGCCCGTCTCCGGCGCTGCCGCCGGGCTCGGCACCGTGGCCACCGGAGCCGCCGTCTCCGTGCTCGCCGCATGCGCCGCCGTCGTCCAGCCGGCCGCCGGGCGAGCCCTGGATGCCGGGCGCATAACGACACGTATGGGCCTGGCCGTCGGACTCCTTGTCACCACCGCTGGTCTGGGCTGTGCGATGCTGCCCGGCCTGCTCGGTGTACTGACCGGTGCGGCCCTGATCGGCGCGGGAACCGGGCTGATCACCCCGCTCGGCTTCGCCGCACTCGCCGCCTCCACCCCGGAGGACCGCCTGGGCCAGACGATGGGATCAGCCGAACTCGGGCGCGAACTCGGCGACGCCGGCGGCCCCCTCCTGGTCGCTGCAGTCGCCACCTTCACCACCCTCACCTACGGCTTCGCCGCACTCGCTGTGATCCTGGCCATCGGCCCCGTCATCACGCTCGCCGCACACCGCCGCGCGGCAACGGTGCAGTAGCCCAACAGACCCGGGCACAAACGACCTGCGACACGAACAAGGAACGCATGCTCAAGCTGTTCCCACCACGCACCGCCTCGGCGACAACACACCGTGCACCACAGCACGGGCCGCTTGGAGAAGAATGCGCACCGCCAAGCGACCCAAGTGGTGCGCACCAAGCCCGGATACCATCGTTTCCGCAGGAATCAGGGCATACGAAGTCACGGACCCTACACAGGTTTTGAGGCGTCTCAAGCAGATGCTGCTGCAGGCGAGTTGGAGCAGAGCGAGGTGGAGGTCGGCGCGTATCTCGTAGCGGATGCGGAGCCGTTTGAACTGCAACCAGGCGAATCGGAGAGCGTTGGGAACGCACTGGGGGCGGCCGGGACAGGGAACGCGAACCGCCCGGGTGTGCATCTCGGGCGGCGGCCGTAGCCGTCCGGTGCGTCGACCGCTATTCAACCAGTCGGTTGACAACGCCATAGGGTCGGCCGTAGGTTTATTCAACCGATTGGTTGAAGATGCGAGGTGCGAGATGGCCAACGACCGGCTGTCCCGGGTGTTCTCCGCTCTGGCCGACCCGACCCGGCGCGACATCGTGGCCAGGCTGGCCGACGGGGATGCCACGGTCAACGAACTGGCCGAGCCGTACGACGTGACCGTGCAGGCCGTGTCCAAGCACATCAGGGTCCTGGAAGACGCCGGTCTGGTCAGTCGCAGCAGGGACGCTCAGCGGCGGCCCTGCCGCCTTGAGGGAGAGGTCTTCGACCTGATGGCGAAATGGATCGAGCGTTACCGGCGCGAGGCGGAGGATCGTTTCCGTCAGCTCGATGCCGTCCTCGAGCAGATGGAGGAACAGCCGGCGACGGGCACCCCGACGAAGGAGGCGGCATCATGAGCACCACGAAGGCGAACCGCCGGCACGAGACGCAGATCGTGGCCGACCCGGCTCTGCCCACCATCCTCATCATCCGGGAGTTCGATGCTTCGCCGGGGCGCGTGTTCCGGGCGTACACCGATCCTGACCTGGTCGTCCAGTGGCTCGGCCCGCGTCGGCTCACCATGCGGATCGACGAGTACGACGCGCGCAGCGGTGGGTCGTACCGCTATGTGCATTGCGAGGACGACGGGACGGAGTACGGCTTCCGCGGCGTGTTCCACGAGGTACGCCTCAACCAGCGCATCGTGCAGACCTTCGCCTTCGACGGCTTCCGGGACGGCGTCAGCCTGGAGACAACCGCCTTCGAGGGCCTCGGCGGTCGCACCCGGGTCACCACCAAATCCCTCATGGCCTCCATCGAGGCCCGCGACTCGATGATCAAGAGCGGCATGCAACGCGGCGTCCGGGAAGGCCACGAGCGGCTTGACGAGTTGCTCAGCGGCCGCCAGAGCGGCAACGCCGACCGACGTACCGAGATGGAAGGCTTGAGATCATGACGAGGGCAACCGATGAGCACCGCACCGTCGCAGGGGTATTCACGGACCGCGTGCGCGGAGTGCGTCCCGGGGCATGGGACAACCCAGCGCCCTGCGAGGGGTGGGTCGCCCGGGATGTGGTGCGCCACCTTGTCGAGTGGTTCCCGGACTTCCTGAAGGCTGGCGCCGGAGTCGAACTGCCGAAAGGGCCGTCGGTGGACGACGACCCGGTGGCGGCCTGGACGGTGCACAGCGACGGGGTGCAGGCCCTCCTCGACGATCCGGCCACGGCGCAGAGGATGCTGTCGAACCAGCACATCGGAGAGGTCCCGCTGGACCAGGCGGTCGACCGGTTCTACACCGCCGACGTCTTCATGCACACCTGGGACCTGGCGCGGGCCACCGGCCAGGAGGAGCGCCTCGACCCCTGCAGGTGCGCCCAGTTGCTCGACGGGATGCTGCCGCTCGACGACGTGCTCCGCAACAGCGGGCAGTACGGACCACGGGTCGAGGTACCCGAAAGCGCCGACGTACAGACTCGCTTGCTCGCCTTTATCGGCCGTAAGCCTTGAGTGTGTGTCCCTGCTGCCCAAGAGGCGGGTGGTGGAACGGAGTAACTCGTGGACGATGCGGGCCAGGCGCAACGTAAGGGACTACGAGCGCAGATCTCCCATGCCGAAGCGCACATCCGGTGGGCGTTCATCACGCTCATCTCCCGCCGTCTGGCCGGCCACACCGGCGGCCCCAGCAGTCGTCGGCGTCCCTCGCCGCGTGAAGATCGAGGGTCTTCCGCTGCCGTTCGATGATCCGTCCATCGACGCCGCACCGAACGGCAAGCAGGTTCCCCCACTCCCTCATAACGCTGTGACCAGTGGAAAGAGGTTCAGACACAGCTTCTAACCGAGAGCGCGGCGGTAACGCAACTTGTTCAGAGCGGCCCCGCCAGTGGTGTCCTCCACGGCCGCGCCGTCTGCGTGCCAACCGGCGGCCTCGTAGAAGCGCCGGGCGCGTTCATTGTCTTCGAGTACCCACAAGGTGGCTTGCGCGTAGTCGGCCTGTCCGAGAGCCGTCAACGTGGCCAGCATCAACTGCTTTCCGATCCCGGTGCCCCAGACCTCGGGCATCGTGTAGAGCGTACCGATTTCCGCGATGGCAGGGGTCTCCTGGGAGGGGCTGAAACCTGCGAACCCGATGATCCCCGCCTCGGTTTCGGCTACCAGTACTCCCGACGTTGGCCACTGTGTCTCCGAGATGTGTGTCTTCCAGCCGGACTCTTCACGGCTTGGGTCCATGGCGTCGAGGTAGCGCTGCGGAACAAGACCGGCAAACGCCGCCTGCCAGGAGCGCACGCAGACGCCAGCGACCGCTGAAGCGTCATCAGGCCATGCCTGTCGAATCCGCATGGCCGTCATTCTTCAAGGCTCCACAAGCCGGGCCAAGTTCTTTTCCAGAGGGCGATGTCGAGTGCTCTGCTGCCTGTTCCAGCAGCGCCCGCGCCGAGTCCGCGTAGCGGATGGCGGTCTTCTCATCGAGTCCGAAGAGCTCGGCGAGGTGGAGCGGGTCGGGGCCGTGGACCGCCCTGTTGTCGCTGTTGTACGCGCCCGCGCCCGTTGATTTCAACTCGTCCGCCGTGTCGCGCGATTGCCTCGCACACGTGTACGGCAGGGACTGTAAATCGTTCGACTCTGTCCCGTAATCGGTGGTGACGAAGTGTGACCGGGATCGTTGGCATCGCATGCGTGACGTCAACTCCCTTATGGGGACCTTGCTTTCCGGGTTATCGGCACTGGTCGTTGAGAACGTGACGGACCAGGGTGGGGCGATCCGCCTGTCGGCGCGAACCCGGCACGAGGCGGTGCCGTGCCCGAAGTGTGGGACGCCGACCGCGAGAGTGCATGGCTTCCACGAGCGTACGGTGGCGGACCTGCCGGTGGACGGCCGGCGGGTGGTGGTGTCGGTGCGGGTGCGGCGTCTGGTCTGCCCGGTACTGGCCTGCCCGCGGCAGACCTTCCGCGAGCAGGTCCCTGGACTGCTGGAGCGATACCAGCGCCGCACGACCCGACTGGCTGGCCAACTCGGCCATGTGGTCGCAGAGTTAGCGGGCCGGGCAAGCGCCCGCCTCTCCCGCTGCCTCGTCGTCGCGATCTCGCGCTCGACCGCGCTGCGAATGCTGATGCGGCTGCCACTGCCCGCGCTGCGCGTGCCGCGGGTGCTCGGCGTCGACGACTTTGCCCTGAAGCGGCGCCACCGCTATGCCAGCATCCTGATCGACGCCGAGACCGGCGAGCGGATCGACGTACTGGCGGACCGCAGCGCGGCCACACTCGAGCGATGGCTGCGCAAACATCCCGGCGTCGAGGTCGTCTGCCGCGACGGCTCGGGGGCCTACGGCGAGGCAGTCCGCCGGGCCCTGCCCGACGCGGTGCAGGTCAGCGACCGCTGGCACATCTGGAAGAACCTCTGCGACAAGACTCTGGCCGAGGTCCGCTCCCACAGTTCCTGCTGGGCAACCGTCAACCCGCCCCGCCCCGGAGAAGTACGTGAGCTGACCACCCGCGAACGATGGCACCAGGTCCACGACCTGCTCGGCAAAGGCGTGGGACTCCTGGAGTGCGCCCGACGCCTCAACCTCGCTCTCAACACCGTCAAGCGTTACGCGCGCACCCGGGAACCGGAGGCCCTGCGCCGGGCCCCGCGCTACCGGCCCACCCTCGTCGACCCCTACCGCGACCACCTCCGCACCCGTCGGGCCGCCGACCCCGCCGTTCCCGCGCTCCAGCTCTTCCGCGAGATCAAGGAGCTGGGCTACACCGGCAGCCTCAACCTCCTCTACCGCTACATCACCCAAGGCCGGGCCGAGGGTGACCGGCCCGTCATCACCCCGCGCCGTTTTGCCCGCCTTCTGCTGACCCGCCCCGACAACCTGCGGGACAAGGACACCGAGCTCCGGCGGCACCTCACCGCCCCCCGCCCCGAGACGGCCGAACTCGCCTACCTCATCCAGGAGTTCGCCGAACTCCTCACACCCGCCATCGGCAACGACACCAAGCTCACCGAGTGGATCACGGCCGTCCGCGGCTGCGACCTTCCCCACCTGCACGGTTTCGTGAACGGTCTCGAACTCGACCGCTCCGCAGTCGATGCCGGCCTCACCCTCACACACCACAACGGCCGCACCGAGGGCGTCAACACGCGAACCAAGAGGATCATGAGGCAGATGCACGGCCGAGCCGGGTTCGCCCTGCTCCGCCACCGCATCCTCCTCCGGTGAACATCACACCGCGCTACCACCAATTACGGAACAGAGCCGCTCGTTTGACAGACCCCCGCACATCGCAGGGGGACGGATCAGCCGAAACGGCCGGCGACGTAATCGGCGGTGCGCACGTCCTTTGGGGTGCCGAATATCTTCGCGGTCGGGCCGTACTCGACGATGCCGCCGGGGGTGCCCTGCTCGGCCAGAAAGAAGGCACACCGCTGGGAGACGCGGGCGGCCTGCTGCATGTTGTGGGTGACGATGATGACCGTGACGTCGTTCGCCAGGTCCAGGATCGTCTC
>NZ_JBEXID010000160.1:0-8577 GCF_040608395.1 Streptomyces sp. NPDC005181 | reverse complement strand
CCGCCGCCGCGACGACCCACTCCCCGCACGACTCCGTCCCTGGAAACACGCCGTCCAAGAACGATCACTCACTCAAGATCTGCTGCTGTAGTACGAGTGGCGCAAGATGCCCCGGGTTTATGACATCCGCCGTCGAGCACGAGGACGCCGAGTACGAGGCTGGCATCGAGGACTGCATCTACATCTTCAAGGCCTGGATCGACGCGGTCCTCTCCCGCGACCCGATCACGCTCATCCGCGTCCTCAGGCGCCTAAACACTGACTGGATCGATCTCTACCAGGTCCACTCCCCCGACCACTCCACTGACATCGAGGAGACGCTCTCGGTGCTCAGCGACCTCGTGCACCAGGGAAAGATCCGCGCCTTCGGCTGCTCGAACTACCAGGCCGAGGAGATCGTCGAGGCACACCACGTCTCCGAGCGTCGCGGCCTCGGACGCTTCCGCACCGACCAGCCGCCCTACTCGATTCTGGCCGCGGGATCGAGGCCTCGCTCCTGCCCGTCTGCCAGCGCTACGGAATGGGGGTACTGGTCTGGAGCCCCCTCGCCTTCGGATTCCTCACCGGCCCAGACCTGCCGCAAGGGCCGGGCCGGTGAGTATGAGAGGGCCGAGGCTGTCGGCGCGGATCGCCCCGGCGCTCGCCGCACGGATCGGTGCCACACTCGCCGGTGCCAGCGTGCCGAGCCCTACATCCGGCTGGACACCAACCTCGTTGTCGAGTCGGACTGGGGGCGGGCGGGTTGCGCGCCCCGCCCGTCCAAAAATCTGGCCAGCTGGACCCTTCTGGCCCTTCCACCGGCGCTGGTCGATGAGTGCCAGCGCGGTGGGCCTCCTATGCCCGAGCAACTGATTCGGCACGCTGACGGTGGGCTCGACTGTTCACCTGCTACCAGTCGAGCCGCTAGCTTTTAAGGCTCAGCTTGTTCTTTGACCTTTCGACTGTTGTAGGGCGATAAGTGTCTTCTCGCGACGGACGGTTCTGCCAACGTCGTAGCAAGGTGCCTGGCGCCTGTTCCTCGTGCCCGTGCCGATACGCGGCCGGGGGCGACGGCGGTTCGAGGTGCTCATGACGGCGTCCCTGGCCTGTCTGCTGGCGCTCCTTCTCAGCCAAGTACTCGGCACCGGTGCCCCGTTGTCCACGGCCGCCGACGGGTTGGTGCCGCGCCTGTCCGGGGCCGAGAGCCTGGTGCTGGCCGGCGGAATCGTCGGCGCCACCGTGATGCCATACGTCATCTACCTGCACTCGGCACTCACCAGCGACCGTTACAGTCTGTCGCTCGCCCCCAGGTCCGTCGGGGGCGAGCCCGGCGGCCCGCCGGACGACCGTGACCGGCCGCTGCGCCACAGGCTCCTGCGCCACGTGCGGGCCGACGTGCTGATCGCGATGGGCCTGGCGGGCGCCGTGAACGTGGCCCTGCTGGTGTCGGCCGCGACCCTGTAGCACCTCGTCGGTCCACCGGACGGGCAGCCCGCACTCGGACGTCCCGTCAGACCGCCTCCAGCACCATCGCGTTGGCGAGTCCGCCCGCCTCGCACATCGTCTGCAGGGCGTAACGGGCGCCGCGCTCGCGCATCGCGTGGACCAGGGTGGTCGTCAGGCGGGTGCCGCTCGCGCCGAGGGGGTGGCCGATGGCGATCGCGCCGCCGTGCACGTTGACCTTGGCGAGGTCGGCGCCGGTCTCCTGCTGCCAGGCCAGGACCACGCTGGAGAAGGCCTCGTTGACCTCGAACAGGTCGATGTCGTCGAGCCGCAGGTTCGCCCTGCGCAGCACCTTCTCGGTCGCCGGGATGACGCCGGTGAGCATCAGCAGCGGGTCGGAGCCGGTGACGGCGAAGCTGTGCAGGCGGGCGAGGGGGCGCAGGCCGAGGCGGGCCGCGGTCTCGCTGGAGGTGATCAGGACGGCCGAGGCGCCGTCGTTGATGGGGCTGGCGTTGCCCGCGGTGACGTTCCACTCGATCTGTGGGAAGCGCTCGCCGAAGCCGGGCTCGTAGTAGGCGGGCTTGAGGCCGGCCAGGATCTCCGGGGTGCTGCCGGGCCGTACGCACTCGTCGCGGGTGACGCCCTCCAGGGGCGCGGTCTCGGCGTCGAACAGGCCGGCGTCCCAGGCGGCGGCCGCCTTGTGGTGCGAGGAGACGGCGAAGGCGTCCATCCGCTCGCGCGTGATGGACCACTTGGCGGCGATGAGTTCGGCGCTGATGCCCTGCGGGACGAGGCCCTCCGGGTAGCGCTCGGCGACTCCGGGGCCGAAGGGGTCCTTGCCGGCGGGCACGTTCGACCGCATCGGCACCCGGCTCATCGACTCGACGCCACAGGCGACGACCATGTCGTACGCGCCTGAGATGACGCCCTGCGCGGCGAAGTGCACCGCCTGCTGGGAGGAGCCGCACTGGCGGTCCACCGTGGTCGCCGGGACCGTCTCGGGGAAGCCCGCCGACAGCACGGCGTACCGAGTGGTGTTCATGGCCTGCTCGCCGACCTGGTCGACGGTGCCGCCGATGACGTCGTCGATGAGGGCGGGATCGACGCCGGAACGCTCGACGAGGGTGCGCAGGGTGTGGGCGAGGAGCTCCACGGGGTGGACGTGCGCGAGGGCGCCGTTCGGCTTGCCCTTGCCTATCGGCGTGCGTACGGCTTCGACGATGACTGCGTCACGCATGGTGCGGGCCTCCTTGGCCGCCGGGGCGACGGGCGGGCCGCCAGGCGCGATCACCGATGAGTAGGAAAATCAAACTCACTATAGCTCGGTGACTTGGAAAATCAAACCACCCTGGACTGGGCGTCATGGCCGCCACGAAAGATCCGCGCCCCTGCTCCATCGCCGACACCCTCGCGCTCGTCGGCGAGAAGTACTCCCTGCTCGTCCTGCGCGAGGGGTGCCTCGGCAACGGCCGCTTCGACCAGCTGGTGCGCAACATCGGCGCCCCGCGCGACATCCTGGCCACGCGGCTGCGCCGGCTCATCGAGGCCGGGATCCTGGTCAAGCGCGCCTACAGCGAGCGCCCGCAGCGCTTCGAGTACCGGCCCACTCAAGCGGGTCTCGAACTTGCGCCGGTGCTGATGACCCTCATGGCGTGGGGCGACCGCCATCTGCGCGAGGACGGCGACCGCCCCATGGTGATCGAGCACGTCTGCGGCAACGAGCTGGCCCCTGTCGTCACCTGCTCGGCCTGCGGCGACCATGTGCGCCACGAGGACCTTGCTGCGCGCGGCCGACCTGAACATCATGGGCAGGGGCCAGGGTTCGGTGACCACCGCTGGCATCGTCGCCGAACTCCACTCCCCCGCAGCCGAACTCACCAAAGGCGGCCTTGCCGTGGACCCGCTCCCCGCGCTGTTGCCGGAGGTCGAGCGGGCGGCCGTGGAAGATCCCTGTCGAGCCCAGCCGACGTATCCTCCTGACCTCCTGACGCCCGTCGTGTCCGAACGCCGGCACGGCCCCAACTGCCGCCGAACGAAGGGAAAGTCGTCGGTCTGGACGCGCCCGTCAGAGCCCGCGCATCCGCCTCGGGCTCCTTCGACGCGGCGGACGCCGTCCGGCCCGAGCCGCCGCCACGGCTGAGGTGCACACCGATCGCCGACGTCGACAGGCCCAGTACGGCGGCTACGCACCAGACGATCCGGAAGTCGGGACGTGAGGCGGCACCTACGTGGGAGCCGACCACCGCGACCAGGACGGCGACGCCGACCGTGACCGAGATCTGGCGGACGGAGTTGACCAGCGCCGACCCGGTCGCCGCACGGTGCCCCGGCAGGGCGTGCACACCGGCGGCCACCAGAGTGCCCAGGGTCAGACCGATACCCGCACCGGTCATCACCTGGCTGGGCAGCAGGTCACGCAGATAGTCCGGCGTGACGGACGCGAAGCACGCGAGCCAGACCATGCCGCCGGTGAACAGCAACCCGCGGCCGGCGACCAGCGGACCGTGCCCGAAGCGCTGCGCGGCGCGGGCGGTCAGAAGGGTGACGACCGGCACGAGCGCGGGAGCGGGGACCAGGGCGACACCGGTGCGCAGCGCGCTCCAATGCCAGACCTCCTGGCACCACAGCACGTTCGACAGCAGCATGATCGCGAAGGCGACGCCGAAGACGAGGGTGCCCGCGTTCGCCGCTCCGAAGCGCGGCAGCCGCAGCAGGTGCAGCTCGAACAGCGGGTGGGGGTACCGCAGGGACCTCAGGACGAACGCGACGCCGCTGACCACGGCAACGGCCAGGAGCAGTACGGTCCTGCCGCTCGTCCAGCCCCAGTCGGGTGCCTGCACCAGTGCCCCGGACAGTGCCGCGAGCGAGGAGATGACCAGCAGGGCGCCGAGGAGGTCGGGCAGCGGTCCGGGCTCCCGGGCGGCCGGCTTCGGCAGGACCGATCGGCCGGCGACGAGCGCCGCGATGCCGATGGGCACGTTGACGGCGAAGACCCACCTCCAGTCCACCTCGACCAGCAGGCCGCCGACGACGGGCCCGGCGGCCGCGGCGAGTCCGCCGACCGCAGCCCAGCTCCGGGTGGCCTGGGTACGGCGCTCGGCCGGCACCGTCGCCAGCAGCAGGGCCAGGGACGTCGGAATCTGAGCGGACGCCCCGACGGCCTGCACCACCCGGGTCACGACGAGGGTCCCCAGGTTCGGGGCCAGGGCACAGCCCAGCGACGCGAGGGTGAAGACGGCGATCCCGGTGAGGAAGACCGGCCGCTGGCCTATGCGGTCACCGGCACGCCCGGCCACCACCAGCAGCGCGGCGAAGGTGATCGCGTAGGCGTTGAGTACCCAGGACAGCGAACCGAGGGTCGCGCCCCTGCCGCCCCCCGGAGAAGGTCGCTCCCATGGCCGGAAGCGCGACGTTGACGATCAACAGATCCAGGTTGGTCATGAAGACGGCCACCAGGACGACTGCGGCGGCCGTTCGAGGACGCTTTGAAAATCGAAGCATAGCAGTCATGGCGCAAGCCAAACACAGAGTGATTTGGAAATCAAACCCTACCGGGGTGATACTGGGGCCGTGACCACGCGCATCGATCCCCAGGACATGACCGGACGCCCCTGCTCGCTCGCCGCCGCCCTACAGATCATCGGCGACCGATGGGCCCTGCCGGCGATCCGCGAGGTCATGCTCGGCAACCACCGGTTCCGGCAGATCGCCAGGAACACCGGCGCCCCCACGGACCGCCTGGCGGCGCGCCTGAAGGCGCTGGTGGAGAGCGGCATCCTCGAACGGCGCCCGCTGCCGGACGACGCACGCTACAGCGGCTACTACCTGACGGAGGCAGGGCGCGATCTGGGAGGCATCACCCGCGAGCTCATCGGCTGGGGCGACCGCTGGGTCGTCACCGCGCCGCCCAGCCGGATCCGTCACCGGGACCACCAACTCGTCACCCACACGGTCTGCGAGACCTGCGGCGAGCAGGTCCACGCCGAGGACGTCCACCGGGAGGAGCTGACCCCCGGCTGGGACCAGTCCGGCCCGGTGCAAGCCCCGTAGACCGTGCGGTGGTCGTCGATCCCGCCCCGGAACGGGCGTGCGATCTCGGCGCGGTCGTCGGCCCGGAAAGCCTCGCGGATCTCCCGGTCGTTGTCGCTCGTCCAGGGCCAGGAGCTGGCGGGCCACATCGCGCACCGGTCGCCCTGCCGGGCCCTCGCCGGCTAGGGCGTGTATCGAAAGTGGATCTTGAGTGCGTGTCTCCTAAACGGGCCCTTGAAACTTGCTTCTCCCTCATCGCGACGGGAGCGATGATCTCCACGAGGGATCGATGAGGGGTAGATGATCATGGACGACCGACGGCCAAGACTGGTACTCCTGTGCGGCCTTCCCGGTGCCGGGAAGACCACGGTGGCCAAGAGGTTGGAGCGGGAACTGTCCGCTGTGCGTCTGTGCCCGGACGAGTGGCTTGCGGAGCTGGGCTTCGACCTCTTCGACGGTGAGGCCCGGGACCGCGTCGAACGTCGCCTGTGGCAGCACGCCCAGGATCTGCTGGCTTCTGGAGCCGTTGTGATCTTGGAGAATGGGTTCTGGCAGCGTCCCGAACGCGATGAGAAGCGGCTCCGAGCTCGCGCGCTCGGGGTCGAGGTCGAACTGCGCTACCTCAAGGTGCCGATGGCGGAACTGGAGCGGCGCATCGCTCTCCGCAACCAGGATCCGGGCTCGGTCGTGTTGACGACCGAGCTGCTCAGAGAGTGCCAGAGTCAGTTCGAGGCCCCGACGCCGGCCGAGCTGGACCTGTTCGATCCGCCCATGCCCTAGACGGCGTGTGGGTTGTGCCCGTCACAGCCACTGTCTTTTCAGTCGGTTGATGCCGCACTCGACTGCGTGGCGCGCGCGGTAGTCGACGGGGTCGAACTTCGGTGACCGGCCACCGCGGGATCCGCGTTTCGTGCGGTTGCGGGCCTGGTCGGCCTTGTCAGGGATGGTGCAGCGGATACCGCGCCTGCGTAGGCAGGCGCGGTTCTTTCGGGACGCGTACGCCTTGTCCGCACGTACCCGCCGGGGCCGGGTACGGGGCCTTCCCAGCCCGAGGCGAGGGACCCGAACACGCTCCAGAACGGTCTCGAACTGTGGAGAGTCGCCCCGCTGCCCGGCGGTCACGACTATCGACATGGGCTTCTGTCCCTGCTCGACGGCCAGGTGCACTTTGGTGGTCAGGCCGCCGCGCGAGCGTCCCAGGCCGTGGTCACCGGGTTCGACGGCGATGCCTCCGGGCGGCTCCTTTTGCAGTTCACCCTGCTTCCGGGCTCCGGCCGCGTGCTGATGGGCTCGACACACCGTGGAGTCGACATTGAGGTCCCACATGATGCCACCCTCCGCGTCAGCCCGGGACTGGAGCCGAGAGAGGATCCGATGCCAGCTACCGTCCCGCTGCCACCGGCGGAACAGGTCGTACACCCGGCCCCATGGCCCGTACTCGGCGGGAACATCCCGCCAAGGGACACCGGTGCGAATCCGGAAACGGATGCCGTCGATCAGCTGTCGCCTCGTCCACACCCGCGGCCGACCGGACTTCCTGCCCCTTGGCAACAACGGCTCAAGTACTGCCCACTGCTCGTCCGTGAGATCTCCCCGCGCCACGAAGCACGATCATCCAATGCTCAAGATCCGCTTTCGATACACGCCCTAGTAGGGCCCGATCCTCGAATGCCGCCGAGAAGAAAAACGGGCGGGCGACGTCACGCCCGCGCCATCCTGACGGCACTCCTCTGTGACTACTTCTACTGAGCAGCGAACGGAGCATGGAGCGATGCCGGAGTATGTGGTTGCGGCAGGAGTCACAGTGGTGGGGTACCTGGCGGTCGCCCTGCGCACCTGGGTACACGCGAGAGGGCTGGTTCAACTGGAGAAAGTCCGCGGATCATTCCGCCGAGACGTGGCGCGTGAGCTTCCTCAGGGCAGCCGCTTCGTCGACCGAGCGGACCACCTGACCATTGAAGTGGGGCGGGGACCAGGACACGAAGGAGTTCGGCGTGGCCTGGGCAACTGAGCGGTCAACCCATGCGGCACGCCGGACAGTCGACTCCGACGAGATGTTCGTCAGGGCTGCAGCACAAGACAGACAGAAGACCGTCTGCATGGTACGAACCGAATGCCGTGCCGACGCCCTCGACAACCGCATTGTGTTCGGCGTTTGGGGCGGCATGACTGAGCGGAAACGCCGAACCCTGCTGCGAAGGCACCCTTCGGTCAGCTCCTGGCTTCGACTTCTCGAGCTGCCATGACAGATTACGAGTGGAACACAGGTAGGAAATCTCATTCAGATGTCCTGGAACTTCTCGCGCTGCGTCACTCGCACTTCGCACCGCTCGTCACCCAAAACGCAGCATGACCGGCAGGAACCGACGGCACACAACTGAGAAGTCATCGTGACATTCTGATGAGACGTCGCACCACCGCCCGCCAGAGACAACTGCTCGCCCTGCGCGAGCGGTGCGGTACCCGCCTCACCCTCCTCTGGCACCAGCCGGTCACCCCCGCCCTGAGAACACTCCTCGAAGAAACCCCACACCGCCTCATCGACACCCTCCCCCACGCCCGTATCGCTCTGGGCCAGACAGGGTGTCCGCCGACAGGTACCAGAAGCACGGGGCAACACCGACCTCCAAAACCGTCACACCGCGACGGGCAATGGATCACCCATCAGACGCCGCCCGCCAGCACGGTCATCGACCGTCCCGCACGCACCCGATGCCAGGGCGCACCCGAGCTCGCCTCCACGAGGCGCGACGCACCGCCCGCGCAAGGACATGAGCGGATACCAACAGACGTCCTCGCCTCACGGCTGACCACAGTGGCGCACCCACTGCACGCGACAGCCCTGACCATCCACGCGGTCACCGGCGCGGACATCGGCCAACTCGCGCTTATCCGCGGTATCGACATCGACGAAACAGCGACCGCCGTCAAAGTCCACGACAGCACAGCCCACCGACGCTGCCGCCTCTAACGACCTTGGGGGAAATTCGAGCGGGCCTGGTCGGGCCGTGACATGAGAAGGGCCGCACGGGTTGGGTGAGTTGTGAAGCTGACCTGGGCCCGTGCGGCCTGCTCCCATCCTGCCCTGTCTGGTGTCTCTCGCGGACATTTCGGCGAGTTGCTCGA
>NZ_JBEXID010000159.1:0-8737 GCF_040608395.1 Streptomyces sp. NPDC005181 | reverse complement strand
CCAGGTGAGGTGTCACCTGGGTGCGGCCGAGCCGAATCAGCAGGTGGCGTTCAGCCCGGCCCAGTTGGCGCGGTCGTTGTAGCCGCCGTCGCCGGCGTCGCCGACCACCAGGTCGAGCGCCCGGACGCCGGTCAGGTCGATGTCGACCTGGCGGATGTCGTCGCGGGTCAGCACACCGCTGTCGAACAGCACCCGGCCGTCGCCGATCACCTGGAAGGTCGACGTGCCGCCCTCCGGGCCGACGTTGCGCACCGCATCGTCGATGCCGACGGTCGCGGTCAGCCGGCTGCACTGGTCGCCGAGGTAGTAGCGGACCGTGGAGGGCGAGGCGACCCCGATACCGGTCGGGTAGACCTGGCCGAGCATGCTGATCGGCGACCAGCCACCGACGCTCAGGTCGACCGTCGGGCTCATCCACCCGCTGGTGCCGCTGATCCACTGGTGGTGCGACAGTACGACGTCGCCGTCCGGCGCCGCCGGTGCGACAACTACCGCCGTGGCCGTCTCCTGCCGCAGCCGTCCCTTGCCGGTCACCTTGTACGACGTGGTGGCGGTCAGCGCGGTGCTGCCCGGCGCGGCGGTGGCCGGCAGGGTCACCGTGAAGGCGAAGGTCACGGAATGGTTGGAGCGCAGCAGCTTCGGCGCTTCACCGAGCGGACGGGCCGTCCAGCCGGCGGGCACCGTCAGCTCAACCTGCGGCGCGAAGACCGGCTGCGCACCGTCGTTACGGACGGTGACCTCGACCCGGGCCCGGTCGCCGCCGGCGACCACCGGGGCGACCCCGGCCGGCACCGCGTCGCCACCGACCTGCGTCACCTGCGGCAGGCCGGCGACGACGTGCGGAACACCGGGCTTGCCCGTGGCCGGGCCGACCCGGAACAGGGCCGCGCCGTGGGCCGGGACGGCGGCACTGATGGTGCCGGCGCTCTCGGTGACCTGGTTGGTCCAGGCGTTCTTCAGGGTGAACCGATCCCCGGACAGCCCGACCGCCGGCGCCGTCGTGGTCAGGGTCGCTGGGCTGTCGCCCCGGTTCAGCAGCATCACGGCACGGTCACCGTTGGCCAGCCGCTTCACCCAGGTCTCCGTCGTACCGGCGGGGCCGACGCGGACGGCCTGGATGCCGGCGGTGTCCTGGTTGATCGCGAGTACATCGCGGTCCGCGAGAATGCCGAGCGAGGTCTGGCTGAGCTTACGGACGTCGCTGCCGATCATCAGCGGCGCGGCCGCCACCGACCAGAGCGTCATCTGGGTACGGAACTCCTCGTCGCTCATCCCCAGCTCAGGTCCGAGGTAGTCCGGGTCGTTGAAGTGCCCCGGCCCGGCGGCCTCGGGGTGCCGCGCGTTCGCGTCGTAGTTCCGCAGCACGTCCTTGAACTTGATCTCGCCGACGAAACCCACATCCGTGTACGTCCGCCAGGACTGCGCGATCGCCGGCGCATAGGTCCAGGAGTACGTCGACTGCTGCTCCTCCGGGTAGTTGCCCCAGTCCGGGGAGGTCACCGGGTTGCAGAGGTTGAAGATCATGGGGCGCCCGCTGGCGTTGTTCCGCAGCGCCTGCGCGAACTCGGTGTAGACGGTCTTCGGGTCGAGGTCCGCGGCGATCCCGCAGAGGTAGTCCACCTTGACCGCGTCGAACTCCCAGGCGGCGAACTGGTCCGCGTCGCGCTGGTAGTAGCCGTGGCTGCCGAGTCCGCACTTGCCCGGGATGTACGGGCCGGCGTCGGTGTAGATGCCGGCCTTCAGGCCCTTGGCGTGGATGTAGTCGACCAGCGGCTTCAGCCCGTTCGGAAATTGGTCGGGGTTGGCCACCAGTTGGCCGGCCGAGCTGCGTGGGGTCGGCGCCGCCCAGTTGCCGTCGATCCAGACGTACTGGTAGCCGGCGTCGCGCAGACCGCTGCTGACCAGGAAGTCGGCTATTGACTTGACCTCGGCCTCGGTCGGATCGCCACCCAGCGCGTAGTAGGTGTTCCAGCCCATGTACGGCGTCGGGCTCAGCACCTGCTGAGGTGCTGGCGCCGTGACGGCGACAGTGCCGGCCGCTGGGCCGGCGTGGGCGGGTGCTGGCACGACCAGCAAGCCGGTCAGGAGGACGAGGAGGACAGTGAGATGTCGTTTCACATCGGATCCTTCGATCAGGCGTGCCGACCCGTCCTGGTCGTGAGTCTGAGGTACCGCTCCCTCGTGGAGGGTGCGGCGGTCGGTCTTCGGACCAGTCAATGCCCGCGCGCCTGCGGTTTGTTTCCAGGATCTTGCAGCGGTTACCGGCGCGTGTCAATAATAATTCCTAAATTACGAGTTACTGGTAGGGCTTCGTTAGGTACCCCCAACTGCCGTCTATCGGGTAGCGCGTGATCTTGTATCAGGTGTGGCACCTGAGGAGATGTGCGAGGTCCGTCCTCGCTTGGAGGCGTTCGCGGCAGAGATGCTCGGCTCGCTCGCGCGGCGAAACCAGCGGGCCAAGGGCGAGCTGTATGTGCGCGGGCTGACGCTGGATGGCAAACGCAAGTCGATGCAGCCGATGGCTGAGCGCCTGGGCGTGGACCACCAGCAGCTGCAACAGTTCATCTCCTCCTCCACCTGGGACCACGTCGAGGTGCGGCGGCGGGTGGCCCGCTGGGCGGCGGCACACATCGCCCCGGAGGCGTACGCGATCGACGACAGCGGCTTCCCCAAGGACGGCTATGACTCCCCTGGGGTGGCCCGGATGTACTGCGGCGCCCTGGGCAAGCGCGGCAATTGCCGGATAGGCGTGAGTGTCAACCTGGTGTCCGACCGCGCCTCCGCCGCAGTGGACTGGCGGTTGTTCATCCCCGAGAGCTGGGACGATGCCGAAAACAGCGGGGATACGCTGCTGGCGGAGGCGATCCGGCGTCGGCGGGCGAGGGCGGGCATCCCGGACCAGGTCCGCCACCGCGAGAAGTGGCGTCAGGCGCTGGAGATGTTCGACGAGGTCCGCGACCAGTGGGACCTGCCCGACCTGCCGTTGGTCGCCGATGCCGGCTACGGCTATGCCACCGGCTTCCGCCTGGGCCTGACCGAGCGCGGCCTCGCGTACGCGGTCGCAGTCAAGGCCGTGCTGGTCATGATGCTGTGGGGGCTACCGCTGGACGACCCGAAGCCCGCCACCACCGGACGGCTGACCGGGCAGGACACTGACCACCGACAAGCCCGACCCGGTCAACCCTGCCCTTGCCGATATCGTCATCCGCCGTGGTGGGAGCGAGTATGCGGTGGTCTCCGTGATGTCGGGCGCGGGGGCTGAGTCGGTGCTCTGGCAGGGATGACGATCACCCCGGCATGATGGTCGGTCGTGCTGCTGAGACCGGCGTACCTGGGCGTGTCGAACGTGTTCGCGATGCTGCGGCTGCTGCCGACGAGCGACCGGGACAAGGACACGGAGATCCTGGCTCTACGGCATCAGATCTCGGTGCTGGAACGGCAGCTGAGCGTGCAGCAAGTCAATACAACCAGGTGAAAGTGCGACCCCAGCGGCCTGATGCTGACTCAGCAATGAATTCCGAACGCTGGCATCATATTGACACTTCACACCTTCGTCGAGCAGCCGCATCCCGCACCCTCCCCGACATCACCCACCGGCCGTGCCGCCTGACCAACCCAGACCAGGTGGAGGCGGCGCAACTGGGTCCCGGCCGAAGGGCCAACTGCGGCCCCGGTAGCCAGCACGGGCCGCAGGAACAGCAGGCGGCGGGCGCAGATGCAGGACGGTTGCTGGAGCGGCAGGCCGCGCGACAATCGGGCGCAGCGGGGTGACGCCCTGAGCCGGGTCCTGTGGGCGCTCAGAGCTATCGGGCAGCGGGAGTCTGAATAGCCGGGGGTGGGGGTCAGTGGTGGCTGGCATGCCTCCGCAACCGGGCGCAGCGGTGGTGCCGGAGCCGCTGGCGGGCGCCGTGCGCGAGGCGCTGCTGTGGGCGGTGTCGACGTCTTCGTCGCAGCGGCTGCTGGCGGCCGCGCGGAGCGCGGTCGGGGCGGACGAGGAGGAGCAGGATGCGCTCTACGAGGCCGCTGCCTGGCTGCTCGCGGCCCGGCCGTACCGCGGAGCGGCGCACCCCGAGTTGGTGCGAGCGACGCTCCTGCGGATGAGGATCTTTCCCTGCTGCTCCTGTCGAACGGCGGATGCCCGAGGCTGCACTATTGCATACAGTATGTAAACTGGCTAACGTCTACTCATGCGACTGACGAAGCCCACAGACCTGGCGCTCCCCGTGATCATGCGGTTGGCGGTAACTGGTGCGGAACTCACCACCGCACGGTGGTGCCGGGCATGACGATTTATGGCGATGACGCGGCAATAAGGCAGATTCTCACCACTGCCAGAGACACCTGGGCCGTGGTGGGCCTGTCCGACAACCCCGAACGGGCCGCTTACCGCGTGGCCGAGAAGCTGCAGCGCATCGGCAAGAGGGTGGTGCCCGTGCACCCAAAGGCCGAGACGGTGCACGGTGAGCAGGGCTACGCTTCCCTTGCGGAGATCCCTTTCCCGGTGGATGTGGTGGACGTGTTCGTCAACTCCGCCCTCGCCGGCGGCATCGCCGACCAGGCTGTGGCGATCGGCGCCAAAGCGATCTGGTTCCAGCTGGGCGTCATAGACGAGGCCGCCTACGACAGGACTCGCGAGGCCGGCCTGCTGATGGTGATGGACCGCTCCCCGGGACGGGAGATACCCCGGCTGGCGCTGGGCTGACGCTCCCCAGCCAGCCACTGCGCGATCACGCGTCACTCACATTCCCAGGAGCCGGGAGTCAAGGCGGCGGTGACGACGCCATTCTCGTCGTCGTACTGGACGATGCGACGCTTCGCGCGCTTCAGAAGCGCGCGAAGCGTCGCATTCTGCACTCTCTCGAGAACTTGCAGAGAACGTCTCCCCTACAGCACGCCGAGCAGGGCGTTGCCCTCCCCCTGGTCGACGACCTCGAGGTAGCCCGCCAGCACCTTGGAGCGCAGGGCCCATCCGCCCTGCTTGGCGATGACGATCTGATCGTGGCCCTTCAGGCGGGAGGAGGTCGCCAGGCCCCAGCGGGGCCCGTGGCCGGTGAATCGGATCTCCAGCGTTGCCCCGGCCGCGACAACCGCACCGACTGGTCACTGAACGCCGAGTCTGCGGCCGATGAGGCAACGGCTCGCGCGGTGATGGCTTTCCTGGAGCAGCAGTTGGGCGACTTCCGGTATCGGGACAGTGCGTCACGAACCGGGTGTGCCCGGAGTGAGGGCGCGGGTGTCAGCTGTCTGCTCGGGCCGCCTGTTGCCATTGGTACGTAAGGTCAGCATCGGTGCACGGGATGTTCCTGGAGAGGTTGCTCGGTTATCGCCTCCAGGCCGCGCCCGGCAAAGGCCGAGTGCGGCGGCCCTTCCCCTGGCCGACATCGCCCCCCACTTCTGCCGTGGCAGGGCTGGCCCACTACAAGATCCCGCCCCGTCTGCGGCTCATGGATACCTTCCCGGCAACCGTCAGCGGTATGGCGGTCGGATTCCGGGTAGCGGCGGCGCGCGGGACCTTGCGGCCGGGTGATGAGCCGGATCAGCGGATTTCGGTGACCCGGTGTTCCTTGAGCGCTGCACAGTTGGAGTTTTCCACCGACACGTACACGTTGGCGATGTTGCCGCCCCAACTCACGCAGTGGCCCTTGCCGTAGACGTAGCCCGGCCCCGCGTACGACGTGTAGTTCCCGGAGTCCCCGGCCCACTCGTCGGTGTCGGGGACGTAGATGTACGTGGACATGTTCCTGGCCGTGCCCGGGTTGGAGCGGATGGTCGCGACGCAGTTCTTGCCGTTCGAGGAGTTGTACGTCAGATAGACGGTGCCCAGCGAGCCGACGGGCACCGAGTTCACGGTCTTGTAGGCACTGCCGCAGACGCCCTGCGGTGTGACGTTGGGTGCGGCGGAGGCGGTCGTGCCGAACACAGCCGTGGTGCCCACCACCAGTGTGGTTAACGCCCCGGCAGCCGCGATATTACGCATGCTTCCCATATTTCCCCCTTGTTCCTCTGAGAGCGGTTTACTCCCACTTGATGTGACCCCCGAGCGGCAAGGATGGTTGTGCCGGGTGCACACAGAGGTGCCGGGGCGTAGGTCGGGGAAGGGGAGGTCTCCCTTGTGTGCTGCTGCGAGGGCTTGGGCGTAGGCGCGTTTCCACGTGGGGTGCCAACTGGTGTTCCACCAGGGGTAGATCTCGTTGAGGGCCCGCTGGTAGCAGAAGGGGAGGGTGCAGCTGCGTGCTTCTCTGCGACGGTCGGCGACCCAGCGGCCGAGGTAGATGCCGCCAAAGTATTCGTCTGCGCGGGGGCGAGGTGACCGTGGTGGGCGGTGTAGTCACGGGCGACCTGAAGTTTGCGTTCGATGCTGTGGGGTGGGTGCTCCCAGATCATGGAGACCGCATCGAGCCGGTCGATGCGGTCTTTGAGGAGCATGTGGTTCAGACGCAGGGAGCGCTGTTGGCCGATCCACCAGCCGAGAGGCGAGCAGTTCACGGTCCGCGAGCGTAGGCTGGAGATCACGTTCCGCGAGCATGGCGCCGAGGTGCACTCGCGTCCAGGTAGCCGCAGGAGCGGGCGCTGGCAGGCGTGATCAACTACCTGTGCATCCCCTGGTGACGATGGTGTTCCGCCAGTTGCGGGCTTTCAGAGGCCATGAACCTAACCAGAAAGCGGCATAGGAGGTCGTTATGGGCACCGCAGAGCAGGACGGCGCAACGAACGTCGATGAAGAGCCGACCATGGATATGAATCTTGAGGTCGTCGTGATGCCGGTGGATGACGTCGATCGTGCCCTGCGCTTCTACCAGGGCTTGGGGTGGAGGCTCGATGCGGACTACGAGGCGGGCCCGGAATTCCGGATTGTGCAGCTGACGCCTCCGGGGTCGGGATGCTCGATCCAGTTCGGCCGCGGAGTCACCCCTGCGGCAGCAGGCTCCGCCCAGGGCATGTACCTCGTCGTCCAAGACCTCGACCAAACCCGCGCCCGACTGATTAGCCAGGGTGTCGAGGTGAGCGAGATCTTCCACCGCGTCTACGACACCGGCGCCCAAGAACAGGTAGACGGCCCAGATCCTGATGGTCTCAGCTACCACTCGTACGCGACGTTCAGCGACCCGGACGGCAATGGGTGGCTGCTTCAAGAGGTCCGAGTGCGACAGCCTGGACGATGACGGCCGCAGAACCGAGAAGATCACGCCACGGCGATCACCTGCGTGCGACCTGTCAAAGACCGAGGCAGGACAATCCCACGCCGCATCCCCCAGCGGCCGTGCGGCACGCGCTTCACACGAGCGCACCGGCATAGACCATAGACGCAGTCACCACCGCTATCCGATCAGGACGGGCTGGGACGGTTGTTCACCCCGAACCGGGGGCTCTGCGGACGCTCCTACCGCTGATCCCGCCGTCGTCCACTGACACGTCCTGTGATGCGGAGCGTCCACGGAAATGGGACTCTTGAAGCTCAGCCTCGGGGTACGGGTCACCGACTCGAGATTGATCGCTCAGCAGGAGGACCGCCCATGATCAGAGTGATGCGGCCGCTTCTTCACGGCGCTGTTGCGGGACTCGCCGGTACGACCGCGCTCAATATCGCAGGTTATGCCGACATCGCGCTTCGAGGCCGGCCCATCAGCGATACACCTGAGATCACAGTGCGCAGCCTTGCTGCGAAGCTCCGTATTCGAATCCCTGGGGACGATCAGATCCTGGAGAACCGGATCGCCGGCCTTGGCCCCTTGACCGGATACACCGTGGGGCTGGGCATGGGGGCGGCGCTGTCATTGGCACAGGCTGCTGGTTGGCCTCCGACGAAGGCTTCCCGCTATGCCGTTGCGTCTCTCTTTGCTCTAACTGTCACAAATGCGCCGATTATTCTTTTGGGAATCACGGACCCACGGACGTGGGCAACCTCGGACTGGGTCTCAGACATCATCCCGCATGTTCTCTATGCGGTAGTCACAGTCCGCGTCCTTGAGAAGCTGGAAGCAGCGGGCCCCAGCCTTGATGGCCAGATCCCGCAATGACGCCCTCGGACAGTCCTTCACCCAACCTCGATTCGTCATGGGTGATCACTGTTGCACGAGCGGCGCACGATCAGCCGCATGCCCGCCGGCCAGCCTCCACAGGTGTTGAGCGCGGTCAGTTGCGCGACCGCGTAACCGTCCTGCAGTGTGCCGTCCTGGTGCAGAGAGGTCTCCCACGCCGTTTCCGGCAGCTTGGCGATCACCTGCTCGTCCGCCTCGCCGATCTTCCAGCCGACCGTGTAACGGACCGCGCGGCATGCGGTGTTGAGGGCTTCGAGGTACGTGAGCAGGTCGTGGGTGGCTCCGGCACCGTCGACCCGCACCAGGATTTTCGCCGACGAGGAGTGCGGAATCTGGGGCCAGTGCCCCGGTGAGGACCCGGATGTGATCGGCCACCGTGTTGGCACCAGCGTTGCCTTCCCGCAGGAGCATGGCCAGCGACTCGGTCGTGTTCGCGCACCATGCTCCCAGCGGATGAAAGCCGTACGTCCTCTTGAATGTGGCCTGTGCGCCCTGTTTTTGGACGCCGAGGTGATGATGGTGGCGTCGAGATCGATCACAATCCAGCCGGTCAGGCGTTTGCCCGCCACCGTCAGCCAGGGAAACCCGCCCGGACGCAGGTGCCGCGGGCGCCGATGACGGCGCCGGCGATCCGGGCCTGGTACTTGCCCTGATGCGTCATCAGTGCCCGGCGGTTGACGTCGCCGACGGCGTAGAGC
>NZ_JBEXID010000158.1:0-8875 GCF_040608395.1 Streptomyces sp. NPDC005181 | reverse complement strand
AGCCCACAGGCTGAGATGCTCCTCCGTCACATCCACCAGCATGACCACTCAACGACAGCACCGATCAACCGTCACAAGATCTGCTGCTGTAGTACTTGGGGGCCGGGCCGGGCCGGGCCGGGCCCGGCGCGGTTGTTGGTGTCGGCTCCACCCCTATCGCTGATCGTGTGCGCTGGAAGCGTGATAACGTCAGTCGAGCGCGCGCCAATGTACCGGAGATCTCACCACATTACGTGATGCTGACCGATACATTTACAGAGCCAGCGTTATCTCCCAGGCAGGCGTCTGCATCGTTGATGCGCAACTTTAGCGGCCCGGAGTCTTGGGCACCGAAGTTGGCGCTGGACTCCACCAGAAACACGGGGCCGTTGCCAATCTGGCCGATAAGTGTTCCGTAGGAACCGGACTCTATGACGTGACAAAGCCCCTGGAATCCGATTATCGCATCGGTGCCCCAACTGTATCCGCTAGGACCGACGCGTCCACCAAGCTCGTTGTCGCGGCTAGAATCAACCGTCCAACTACCGGAAGCGGAAATGTCGACCGTTTGTCCGGCAGTGACGTTATCAACAGTCTGCCAACCGGACGTAGCGCTGATCGTGTTGTAGGAAGCGTCCGCTGGCGACGCTATCCCTAGGAGAATGCAAACTGCCGCGACAGGTGCCATGATGGCGACTTTACTTACCATCGTAAACTCCTTCCCATTTGTACAATCGCGTGATGCACGAAACCCTGCTGTCGCTCGGCCATGGTTGACAGCTCGCGCTCTGGTGTCGGGCGGTGTCAGAGCCTCCCGGCACCCTGGTTCAGCACTACTACCGACGGAAGAAACCGTTCATGAGTGCCACCTGGATGTTCGTCACTGCACGGAGCCTGATGCCCTGAGTACGATCTGACACGGTCTCAGTCCCCAGAACCACCCCCCGGTCGATCGACGCCAGGCCCAACCTCGTTGTGCGCACTGCCCTGATGTCGAGCTGCAGCCGCTGCGGCTGCTGATTCGGCCTTTCGGCGGCGTCACGTGTGGTTCAACAATTTGTCGAGCCAGGGGGGAAGCGGATCGCACCACGGGTGCAAGTTACAGATGCGCATGTCAGGCTTCACGGGCTTCACTTGCTTCTTGTGGCACCCCCAGAGGTCACACAAGTGCCGCGGGGGCCGCTTTTTGCAGCGTCCCCAGACCTTGCAAATAAGCCCCTGATCCTGACGCGAAGGTGGCTTGACTTGTTTGGGCGGACACGTCGGGTGCGAACTATCATGCTCCACACATGGCCTCGACACGGCCACATTGATATCGGGGCTCGCAGACGCGGCACTGCTTGCCACCGCCACTCCGCCCATTGCCAAGGGGCCGGAGATGGCAACGGCTACAACTGCTCGGACGAACCCATTTCCTAGCATGATATTTTCCAACCCGAAACTGTAGGGGGGGTCAACGACCCGGTAACGGGCACGTGCCAGGCACGATGTTGGGCCGACGTCGTTTCAATGCGTCGATGGGCCCTGACTTAGCGTCCGTTCGCGTCTCGCCTTTGAGGGCCAGCACTACTTTCATGCTACGCCCGCCACCGCGTCATGGGCAGCCGAACGCCTAGCGGAAGAAAAGCGACCAGGTAAAGGTATCGGCGGATCCACCTGAGGCAAGCTCACCCCGGTCGGCAGAGGATAAACACCGGAAGGCGCCGGGCCAATCGGTGCGGCACCATCCACATTCGAGAAATCAACGTTGCCGCCGCAGAACGCTGGCCGGGGTTTCGTCGATGATGGGCTGTCCCATGACCCGGCGAGCCAGGTTGGTGATGTACGGCGTGACCGAGTCCTTGACCACCTGACCGTGGAGGCGATGCAGCCGCGGTCGTCGGCAGACTCCAGCGCGAACCGCTTCGACGGCGGCAGGAGTGCCATGCGGCCCTTGAAGGTGAGGCGGAAGTGGGTGAAGCCGTGGCTTCCGGCGCGGCGGGCGGGGCCGGCCAGTCGCCCGTCGGCGGCGTACTCCTGGATTCAGCGCTGGCCGAGTATCACGTCGAGCGACCGGCCGTTGGTGTCACCGGGGAGTCGGAAGTCGGGCGCGGTGAGCGCTGCGAACATCTTCTTCCGCTGGTAGGTGGTCGGCTCCTTGACGGCGGTTGCGGTGACGGACTTTGCGGCGGGTGTTGCCATCCTCGTTGGTCTCGACGGCCGCCGCGATGTCCCACTTCGCCAGGGCAGCGATCAGGCTCTCGGCCCGTACGCTCGCCGCGAATCGGGCTGGCTCCTCGCCTGCCCGCAATGGCCCGATGTGGGCCCCGATCTTCGAGGCTCGCCCATGGTGGCTGCCTAAAGTCGGCTCTCCTACCGCATGTGTGGGTGGGCTGGCCTGGGGCTGGACATGAAACACGCCGTCCTCTGTGATCCTCGAGGTGTCGATGCTCAAGTTGGATCAAGCAGAGAGACGGCGTGCCTGCCTTCAGGATATGGAAGCGCACCTTGATGGTCGAAAACACCGTGGTCGAGGGCGCCATCTGGGATGAATCGGAACAGTGCGTGGTCGTGTCGGTGCGGCCTGACGCGCGGCGGCGCGGTCGGTGCGGGATCTGCCGGCGCCGCGCCCCCTAGTACGACGCCGGACGCGGGCGGCGCCGGTGGCGTGACCTGGACCACGGGGCTGCGAAGGTGTTTGTGGAGGCCGACGCACCGCGGGTGGACTGCTGCGTCCACGGCCCGACGGTGATCGCCGTGCCGTGGGCCCGGCACGACGCCGGGCACACCCTGGCCTTCGACCAGCAGACGGCCTGGCTGGGCGCGGAGTGCTCCAAGACCGCGACGGCCGAGTTGATGCGGATCTCGTGGCGGACGGTCGGGTCGATCGTGGAGCGGTTCGTGGCCGACCGGGACGCCACCGTCGACCGCCTCGCCGGGCTGCCGCCGACGCCATCATCGCCCTGGTCATGCTCACCCTCGCCGGCCCCCGCCCCACCCTCCCAGGACGTCAACCCGCGAGAGCATGACTCACACATCGGGGCAGGAGAGCCCGAAACTGCCGGTACACATGGCCCGGACCGGACAGGGCGCCAGTCGCGGGGACACGGCGCTGCTCAGATCAGAGATCTTGATCAGCAAACCACCAGCCGGCACACTGGAGCCCACCGTTGCGACGCAGGCAGACGCGCATCGCGTTCTTGTAGTTGTCGTGTTCCGAGGTCTCCAACCAGTACACACCGGAGTCCTCCCAGTAGTCCCACCCGCCACCGATGTTCTGGATTTCGGCAGTTGTCCAGAACTCCTTCCCTGACACCTCGGTGCGGTGGCGGTCCACCGAGAGGATCCAGGAAGCCCCGTCGTTCGGAACCCATGCTCGCGCATAGGCGTTGGTGAACGCCCGGTCGTGGCAGAGCCAAACCGTGACGGCATGGAGGCTGACCGGGTAGTGGCCCCCTCCGATCTCCACGTCCCATGAACCCGGACAATTGTCATCCGCAGTGGCGGGCGTGGCCGGGAAGAGCACTGACGTTGCAACCAGCGCCGCCGTGGCGAGAGCGCGGACCCATTTGCTCATGTCTGGACCTCATCGAGTCAGATGGTGACAGGTGGACACATACTCGAACCCCGCGCGTGACTTGACAAGGTACGGACAGCCGCGAGTTTGTTCAAAGTTGCTGCAGCGTGAGGGAGTTGTCGGTGTCGAGCTGGTTCGAGGCAGGGCCGGAACGGGTCGGAGGGTCTCTATTAACTCGTCGAGGGCGGCACCCACATGGACTTGTACGACATGCCCAAGCACGTCGAGCGGGCTGTCCAGGAAGCCGTGCCGTTCTTCGACGACCACCTCGCCGAGCAGGGCCCGCAGGAGGCTGGTACCCAGCCCCGTGCGGTGCTTCGGCGCCAGCTCGTGTGGTTCGCTGGGTAGGCTCTCCCCACCAAGGAGCGACGCACGCGGGCGACTGTGCGCCACGGCCGACGACCTGGTCGCCATCTGTGACTACTGCCTCCAGACGGTGCCCGACGGCGACGGCGTCCTGGAGGTGGATACGGACGCGGCGATCTGGGCCATGCACAGGCGGCGCGCCAGGGTCGGCTTCCACTCCGCCGACGCCGTCATCGCCCTGGTCATGCTGACCCTCGCCGGCCCCGCCCCACCCTCCCAGGACGTCAACCCGCGAGAGCATGACCCACACATCGCGCAGGAGAGCCCTAAAGTCTCGGAGCGCCGACCGCCCCAGCTACGACGTACCCCTCTCGGTCAGTGGCTGCTGCGCTCGGGCGCGGGTCGGCGGACGGGCCGGAGCGGGGCGAAGACAGGCGTCGGCCCGGCGGAAAGCCGGGCCGCGCGCACGGCGAGCGGCAGCGAGGCACTTGATGAGGTAGAGCACCCTGTAACAGCTCACTTCGTTGTCGGGAAGGCGCGACGAAACAGACGCCGTCGAACTGCTCACTCCCGAAGGTGAGCACGTCGTTGTGGAGAGGCTGCTGGAGACGGTGAACTCGGCCCGGGACCGGTTGGTGGTGACCTGGCTCGCCGACGGCGGGCTGCGCATCGGCGAGCTGTGCGGGCTGTACCTGGTCGATCTGCACCTGCGGGAGAACGCGTCCTGCGGCGAGTGCCGCAGCCTTCACCTGCACGTCTGCCACCGGCCCGGCAACCCGAACCGGGCCAAGACCAAGCACGCCTGGCAGGTCGAGCACGGCACGGTGACAGGCGGGCGGATCAAGAGGTTCAGCCCGGCGATGGTGCACGCCTACTTCGAGTGCGTCACCAGCGAGTACCCGCGCGGGGCCGGGCACGGCATGCTTCTGGTCCAGCTGCACGGCCCGGGCACCGGGCAGCCCTGGGCGCCGGTCGGGGCTCGTCGCATGCTGGCTCGGGCTGGTCAGCCCCCACGCCTTCCGGCACAGTTTTACGTCGGCGGTCCTCGACGCCGCCGACGGCAATCTGCTGATCGCCCGGGACGCAGGCGGCTGGGCCTCGGCCGCCACGGTCGATGAGGTCTACGGCCATGTCGACGTCCACGATCCCGTCTTCGATGCTGCCTTGCGCACGGTCTGGGGTGAGGGCAGGTGATGGCGCCGTCCCCGCTGCCGCGGCAGGATGCCCGTACACGACGGGACCGGCTGGAGGTGCTTACCGCACTGATCGGCGGGCCCGAGTTCGATCCGGTGCTGCGCGGTGGGGTGTTGAAGATCCCGCCGGCCCACCCGGTCTATTCCTGGAGCTGCACGGTCCCCGAATGCGCGTGGTCGCGCTGGCGGCGCCATGCGATGTGCTCGGTGCACGCCGTGGTGCTGTGCTTCCGGCACCGCAACCGTTCACAGCCTGCAGCTCATCGCCGTGTGGCATCTGACATGGGTGCAGTCACTTGCGGACGAGTGCCAGCGCCGCTACGTGGTCGGCCTGGACCCGTCCGTCTTCGCCGCGACTACCACCAGCGCATGGTCCAGGAGATACAACAGGCCCTGCGGAAAGGCTACTTCAGCCCCCCGACATCCGCGATGGCGGCTATATCGAGACCGAGCACTTCGGGGTGTGCTTCCCACACAGCTCCAGCTACGTTGACTTGACCTGCATCTCCCAGCGGTGGTTGCGCGACCGTTTCTGGGACCACATCGCCGACGTGCTGCGCTCGCCCTCCTGCCCGCGCAGCGCCCAGCCGGTGGACTTCCTGCGCCGCGTGGGCGCCGAACTGTCTGCCTTCTTGGAGACCGAGGCGCCGGGTGGCGGCCACGATCCCGGGGAACTGCGCGAAGAACACGCTCACAACTTCGTCGCGGACCTGCGCAACCGCGAACGCCTAGGCCTCGCCCTCCGCGGCCAGGCCCGCCTGGACGGCAAGAAGCGCGCACGGCCGCTGCCCTTGCGGCCCGCCGCCAGAGGACCGAAGCTGCCCTCCAGCGCGTTCGCGAGGCCGTCGCCCGGCTGCGGCGCGAGAAGGCCCGGGTCAGCGTCGCCGCCGTCGCCCGCAGGGCGGACGTCTCGCGCACCTTCCTCTACGACAACCCCGAGGCCAGAGACGCCATCGCCTCGGAGATGGACGAGGCCGGCGAACACCGGACCCTGACGCTCACCGACCAGGACGCGACGAGCGCGAGGCGACCTGGCGCGAACGCGCGCTCAACGCCGAGGACGCCCTCAAGACGGCCCAAGCCGAGATCCTCGCCCAGCGCACCCGAATCGGCTAACTCCTTGGCCAGATCCGCGACTTGGAAGCCGAGTGGACCGAGGAAGCCGTCCAACGGATCACCACCGAGAACACCACCCTCAAACAACGCGTCCGCCAACTGACGGCCGACAATCGCACCCTCGACGCGCGACTCAAGGCCGCCCGCTCCAACCTCCGCTTCCAGGACCGGCGCGTCGCCGACGGCGAAGCCCGGGTCGCCGCCCCGGTTGACCGCACGTGACGCGGACGACTGCTACTCGGGAGCTCCGCAGGAGGGGGCAAACCTTGCCCAGTCACGCTCACCAGCGATGAAGGCTTCGACGACATCGTTGCTCATGCTGAACATGATGACTTTGCCCGCGAACTCCGGAGCGGCTGGTGCGAAAACGAGCTCCTCACCACCGTAGTCGGGGGTTGTAGCTGTGACCTTTCCGGCGTACGTATCGAGTACATCGTCTCGAGTGCTGCCGATGTGGATGCCTGAGCGCGTCGAGATTGTCGTCGCCGGTGGTATCACGTAGATCGCGACAAGGCGGTCAGATGCGAAGCGTAGAAGGAGTCCTTTCGGCCCTCCTTCCACGCTGAAGTCTGTACAGACTCTTCTGCCTTCCTTGCCTGGGATCGGTGAGCCGATCGCTTTCGCCGCGTCGCCCCGGCTCATGCCCATCTTTAGAGGACCCATTCCGGTGACGGTGATGGGCTGGTGGCTCAGGTCAACCGCGCCACGGTCCTCCGAACCCGTGTCCACCACGTGTGTGATGAAGTGGCCGTCCCTCCAAGTCCAGGTGACATGGCGGAGTATTGATGGTCCATCCGCATGGCTGTCTTCAGGTCCATAGAACTTGACATCTGCGGCTACGCGGCCGTCCTTGACGACCAAAGATTTTTGCTGGTACTGGGGTGGCAATTCAGGGGTGGTATCGAAAGTGGGTGTGCTGCCTATCTCGCTGCCGTCATCGGTACGGTAAACGCGTAGTTCCTGCTCGAAGAAGTTGCTCGGTTGCGGAGAGCAATAAAACAGCACAGCAGTCACTTTACCGAGGCTTGGCAAGCTGCCCTGGGCGGTCCGCTGAACCTCAATCTCCCAGCGATCATATCCGCCAATATCGTCGCCTTTCGCGATCCCCTTACCATTGCGCACCTCCACCTTGACGGGCTTGTCGACCATGTCGTCGCAAGTGAGTCTGTAATTGCGATTCTCCCAATCAATCGCTCTGTACGCCAGCGATTTAGAATACGCCTTCGGCTCCAGGAAGTCTCCGCCGTGCCGGGCTTGAGATGTCGCCTGAGTAGACGACCCGGTGGCCAGGGTCGATGCTGCGACGAGAATGCAGGCTGCAGCCATAACTGCAGAGGCATGTCGCCAAGAGGTACCCCACATCGAATCGATCCCCTCTGAATTTTAAGGTCAGGCGCCCTTATCGAGGATTCAGTACGGGTCTCTTTGAAGAACTGTGCTGGATGTTCGATCCATCCTCAGCTTCGAGACACTAGGAAGTCGGCAGCCCGCTTGGTTCCGCCCGTCTCCACGTAACGAAGGTGCGGGCACCAAACCTTGTCAAGCTCTCCCTTGGCAGCCTTTTGGCAGTTCGCTAGGTCTGATCCAGGGCCAAGCCCAGAGTAGTGACAGACTGGATCGAATACAGTGCGCTTTGCGGCTGGAAGGTCGTACGAGACACACCAACTGGCGACCCTATCCTCGATGGCAGGAGAGAAGTAAGGGGTGATCGCATGGTTTGAGTACCACTTGGGAATGACGCCAGTTCCGCGGTATTGCGGATCGCCGAGAAGCGCGACACCGGCGATCCTATCAAGAACTCTAGTGCCAAGATTCTTGAGATACAGATGAATCACCCACGCCCCCTCCGAATATCCGGCAAGAACAAAGTGCTCGTTAGGACAGGCTCTGTACCTCTCGGTGAGCTGATTGTTGAGCGCTATAGCTCCATTGATTACCTCCTCCTGTCCGTTACTGAACCGCTCTCGGACGAGTTTCACCCAATCTGGGAACTCCGTCCTTGGGTATCCGATGGATTCGCCGCCGACTGCCACATCGGGGTCGGCATCGCGTATACCTCGCAAATACTTATCAAATACGTCTTGGACCGTTTCCCCCC
This sequence comes from Streptomyces sp. NPDC005181, assembly GCF_040608395.1. Taxonomy (NCBI): domain Bacteria; kingdom Bacillati; phylum Actinomycetota; class Actinomycetes; order Kitasatosporales; family Streptomycetaceae; genus Streptomyces; species Streptomyces sp. NPDC005181. The sequence goes on along the minus strand of NZ_JBEXID010000158.1, from coordinate 627 downwards.
AATCTTCCACTCCCCCTTCACCAAGGCCGTGTCCGCCGAAGAAGTAGATGTCTCGGCATTCAATGGGCTGCGTGGGTTGTCTGGCGGTTTCGACTGCAGCGGCCGAGTGAGGCGCCGCGACTCCAAAGAAAAGGAGAGTCGCCCCGAAGAACCTGGCCAGTCTTCCGATCATTACGAATCTTCCCGTCAACGGCGGAGTCTTCATATGACGCGGAGCCTCTGCGAGTTGGCCCTGTCCAAGAGGACGGGTCTTAGGGTGTCCTGGGCGGTGTGGCAGGCGCATGTCTCTCTTCGACCTTGCACCTGGATTCAGCCCGACGCATCTTGGAACCGTGACTGCGTGAGACCTATGCTCGCCGCCGGATTCGGCATCGGCGTCGCGACCGTATACCACTACATCCGCGAGGCTATCGACGTCCTGGCCGCACGCGTGTCCAGCCTCACCGACGCCATCAAGGGCCGCGAGCCGTGCAGCATGAGTGACCCTGGGCGGCACCCTGTTGCCTATCGACCGGATCGCGAGGGGGGGCGTAGCCAGGGCCTCGGCGTGAAGCGGGTATGACCGTTTTCTGATCATGGAATGTCCAGGATGTGCAGTGGCCGGGTGGCGTCACGGGCGTTCCTCCT
>NZ_JBEXID010000157.1:0-8889 GCF_040608395.1 Streptomyces sp. NPDC005181 | reverse complement strand
CGACATCTCGAAGCGTGGAGAACGGCCGCCCCTGTTGTCCCGGGAAGAACCGCAGATCAGCAGGTCGGGTGACCTGCGAGGATAAACGCCAAGCTTAGCTTGAAATTTAAGGTCCTGACCTCGAACGATGCCCGAACTTGACCACTCGGATGGGGATTCGCCGGGCATGAAGGCGGCCTTCGTCTGATCCTTTGCTCCGTCACAGAGTTGAGGTTCACCGAAGGCCGTAGGGGTGAGTGTGCTGGATCAGGATGCCCGGCGAGACGCGTTCGGCTTTCTTCTACGCATGTCTCACCCGCCGTGGTGACACGTTGTTCGAGCTCACCGACGCGATGCTGTGCGAGAACGGGCCGGTGACCTCACCGGTCGACCTGACGCTGGTGGCCGAGCACCGGCGCGGGCATGGTGCGTTGTACGACGCGCTGAACTGCGGCCGTATCGACGTGGACGGCCTGCGACGGGCGCTGGCGGTGCTGCTGCAGCCCAAGGCCGCGGACAACCGGCTCGTCCTCGCCGTCGATGTGAGCAACTGGCTGCGTTCCGACGCCCCGACCAGCGCGGACCGCCTGTTCTGCCACGTCTACGGCCGAGGCGGCCGCACCAGCGATCAGATCGTGCCGGGCTGGCCGTACTCGTTCGTTGCAGCCCTGGAGACCGGCCGCACCTCGTGGTGCCAGCTACTGGACGCCCTCCGCCTCGGCCCCGACGACGATGTCGCCGAGGTGAGCGCCACCCAGGTCCGCCGTGTCGTCACAGACCTGATCGACGGTGGGCAGTGGGAGGAGGGGGATCCCGAGATCCTGGTGGTCTTCGACGCCGGCTACGACGCCCCGCGTATGGCCTATCTCCTCGACGGCCTGCCGGTGGAGGTACTCGGGCGCATGCGCTCCGACCGTGTGATGCGCAGGCCCGTGCCCGCCACCTGGACCCAGCCCCGCCAGGGCGGACGCCCGCCCAAGCACGGCAGCGAGTTCCGCTTCGCCCGACCGGACACCTGGGGCGAGCCCGACGCGGCGACCGCGACCGTCACCGACCGTTACGGCACCGCACAGGCCATGGCATGGAACCGGCTCCACCCGAAGCTGACCACCCGCAACGCATGGATCGACCACGCCAACGAGCTCCCCGTCATCGAGGGCACGGTGATCCGCCTACAGGTCGAGGTCCTGCCCGGCGGCCAGGACCCGCTGCCCGTCTGGCTGTGGTCCTCCCGAACCGGCATGACCAGCGAAGACGTCGACCTGCGCTGGCAGGCGTTCCTCCGCCGCTTCGACCTGGAACACACCTTCCGCTTCGCCAAGCAGACGCTCGGCTGGACCCGCCCCAAGCTCCGCACTCCCCAGGCTGCCGACCGGTGGACGTGGATCGTGATCGCCGCTCACACCCAGCTCCGCCTCACCCGAGAGGCCGCAGCCGACCTCCGCCGGCCCTGGGAGAAACCAGTCGAACCCGCCAGACTCACCCCGGCCCGCGTCCGCCGAGGGTTCCGTAACCTCCGCCCCCACCTGCACAATCCTGCCCGAGCACCGAAACTCTCAACACCCGGACCAGGCAGACCACTTGGCTCGAAGAACCGACGACCCGCCACCCGCTACGACGTCGGGAAAACCACCAAACGACCCGAGAGCATCACCGAACGCGACCAAGACAAAGCTCGCAAAGGTTAAATTTCAAGCTCAGCACAGGTGTGGTGAAGGGGCACAAGGGCCAAATCAGGGGATTCGTCGAATTCGTGAAGGGGCCCCGATCGCTTCTGACCAACCCGGCGGTTCTCGCCAACGCTGCGAGGCTCATGTCGCAGGTCGCGATGCAACAGACCATGGACGAGATCACCGACTATCTCGCCACGATCGACGCGAAGGTCGACGACGTGCTGCGCGTCCAGAAGGACGCTGTGTTGGCCCGCATGATCGGAGTGGGCTTCGTCATCGAGGAGGCCATGACCATCCGCGAGAAAAGGCGTGGAGTCGACGAGGTTACGTGGTCGAAGGTGCAGGCCGCGCCGGCGACGATCGCAGAAACCCAGGCGTACGCATTGCGTCAACTCGACGCACTTGCGGAGAATATGGAGCGCAAGGCCAAGATCGGTGATCTCGCTACGACGGCCAAGGAAGCTGAGTCCGTGGTTCGGGAGTGGCTCGCTGTTCTGGCTCGCTGCTTCCAACTGCAGGACGCGATCGCCGTGCTCAAACTCGACCGGGTGCTGGACGCGTCTCCGGAGGAGCTGAACGGGCATCGCCTCGGACTGAAGGCTGCCCGGCAGGACCGGCTGGAACTCGTCTTGCGAAGCACCGAGCGTCTGGTGGCCAGGATGAATGCGGTTGCTGGCACGGCCAACGCGAAGGTGTTGCTGCACCCGACCAAGTCCCCGGCTGTGGTCCAGTCGAGCAACCATGTCGCGGCCGGCGTCTATGACTTCCACGGGCGGCTCGGGATTGAGTCTGGTCGCCAGTCATCGGAGGCGAGACGATGGGTGGACGCGGCCGCGGAGGCGAGGGACAAGGCGCTCGAGACAGGAGCAAAGGGCGTCGATGCCGCCAGAAGCCTCGGCAACGAGACCCTCGACCGGGCCAGCTCGGTAAAGGGCAAGCTCTCCAGCGGGATCGCCGAGCGAGCGCGCCGTCGGCGCGGGGACGAGGAGGAACGCGACGAGGAAGGCTGAGTGAGCGCCGACCGTCAGCCACGTGCGCAGCCCGACTGCACCCTCAACTGCGAAGAGCCTCTTTAACAGGGTCGGGACATCGAGCATGGTCGGCTCCTCGCTTTCGATGGACAGCTGCAGGGTAGTCAGACGTGAGGCTCCCCAGACGTGGAATACCGGCGCTGACGGCGCAGTACAACGTCCTGCCTCGAAGAGAGAGGTCCGCGACACTCTTGTGATCCCCGGGGATCCTGACGGCCAACAAGTGATGCCCCGTACTCGCGCTCGCCGCCCGCTTAGGTTTGCGCGTGCCCAGCACCCGGGTCACCAACGACCCGGAGGCGGCACGGAAGTTCGCCGCCGACCTCGGCGTCCCGGTCATCTGCAAGCCCATCACCGGCGGAGAACTGCCGCTGGGCCCCGAGCAGCGCAACCACATGATCCCCGCGCACCTCATCGACCCGGCCACCCTGGACGAGTCGGTGCGCGTCACCGCGCACCTGTTCCAGCAGTGGGTCGACAAGGCTCACGACGTGCGGCTGACCGTCGTCAACGGCCGCATGTTCGGCGCGGCCGTCCACGCATCCACCGACGGCACCCGCGTGGACTGGCGCACCGACTACGAGGCCCTGACGTACACGCCGATCGAGGTACCCGACCAGGTGGCCACCGCCGTCCGCGCGCTGCTGTTCCACGACGGACTCAGTTTCGGCGCTTTGGACTTCTCCATCGACCGGTCGGGAGCATGGTGGTTCCTGGAGAACAACCCGGCCGGGCAGTGGATGTGGATCGAGAAGGACACCGGCCTGCCGATCGCCGACGCCCACGCCCAATTCCTCCTGGAGGGAACCAAATGAGCGTGCAGGTGCAGGGCGAGCGGACGCTGCGCCTCGCGCTGGCGGACACGCTCGCCGAGGAGGGGGCGCTGCGCGACGACTGGTGGCGCAAGGCGGTCGAGGAGGTGCCCCGGCACGTGTTCGTGCCCGCCTACTGGCGTGGCCCCCCCACGAAGTGGCCGCCGACAACTTCGCGTTCGCGTGCTCCCTGCTGCTGCCGCACACCGCGTGCGGCCGCGCCCTCGGCCCGGACGGGCAGGTTACCGCGATGCGGCTGTGGGACCGGGAAGGGTCGTGGGCCGACGTCGCCGACGGCACGGTCCGGCAGGCCGGTCCCGGACGCCTGTGGGACGAGGTGGAGGTGCTGTGGGCCAAGGTCACCGGCGACTGCGGCCGGCCGCCCGCCCGGAGCCAGTACGGCATGACAGTCACCCCGGACGGCTCGTCCGTGTGGCTGGACCACCCGGGCAGGCTGCTGTGAGCGGTCGGGAGAAGGAGGGACAGGCCCCGCCGGAGCGGCGTACCGTACTGGCAAGCACTGACAGGGCGCGGAAGGGGATGGCCATGCGGCTGGTGTTCGAGGACAACGAGAAGCAGCCCATCCTGGAGCAGGCTGTGGAGGCCGACGAGGCGGGCAAGACGCTGCTGGCGGCGTCGCTGCGCGGCATTGCCGAGAACGGCATCGACCTGTCCCGCGACTGGGAGACCAAGCGCATCGAGCTGTTTGCGGCTCACGGCATCGACGTGACCGGGACCGGCGGCGATGCCCGTGTCGCCTAAACACACCCCCGGCCGACGCGCGCAGGTCGCGTTCACCCCGGAGTGTGAACCCGGCTTGGCGAAGCTGTCGGTGTCGGACCTGGTGCGCCTCGACCGGGCCATCGTCACCATATCCATGGACCCGAAGATCGGGCCCGAGCGCTTCACCCGCGAGGGCCATGTGCCGCTGCGGGAGTACACCGAAGGCACCACCCGCGTGCTATACCACGTCACGGTCCTCGGAGCGATCATCATCGTCGCCTATTTCGAGGTCTGACCGACCCCTGCACCGCCCCGCCTCCCGGTCCCCCCGTCCGGGAGGCGGGGCTCTTTCGTCCCGTGCGTGAGCTGCGCGGCTCCGGTCGGTTGTCAGTGCCGCCGCTTACGATCCGGCCGTGGCAACCGACATCCCTGAAGAGCTCATCTCGCTGGAACGCTCGGCCGTCGCCGAGCAGCGCAAGGCCATGGCCGAGCCGTACACGGAGGAGGCGTGGGCGCCCTGGCGCGAGGCTGCTGCAGCCTTCCAGGCCGCGGTGACCGCGCATGCCGAGGCGGCCGGGGTGAACCGGTACGAGCTGGAGATGGCCGTGAAGCGGCCGTCCTGCACCCGGAGCCGGAAGACGACTAGGTGGCCACGAGTTTGGGCAGCACTCGAAGCTCTGCAGAAATCGAACAGTTCATGGCTTCGGGCAGCGCGGGCCCCTGCCGAGTTGGCAGGGGCCCGCGGCATAAACAGCAGAGGAGCGCCGGGACCTGCCCTCGACGAGCAGCATCCTGGCCAACACGGCTTACCGTCTGCTGGTGGCCTGACGGCCCGGCCTCACTTCAGGTGCCGGGCGAAGAACCGGGCCCCGGCGTCGAGCTCGAACTGCGGGACGCCGGTGTGCCCGCCGAGATTGGCGTGCATGGTCTTCTCCTTGGAGCCGAAGGCGTTGAACAGGTCCAGGGCCGCCTGCCGGTCGTTCCCTTCGTCGTCCCACTGCAGCAGGACATGCAGCGGAATGGTGACCTGGCGGGCCTCCTCGAACATGGCGGCGGGCACGAGACTCCCGGCGAAGAAACCGGCGGCCACGATGCGCGGCTCGACCACCGCAAGGCGGACGCCGATGGAGATCACTCCCCCCTCGTACCCGACCGGGCCGCCGATCTCGGGCAGCGACAGGAGGGCGTCCAGGGCGGCCTGCCATTCCGGGACCGCCTTTTCGACCAGCGGGAGGATGAGGGCGTCGACGATCTCGTCGCCGACCGGCTCGCCGGCCTCCATCGCCCGGCGCAGGTCGGCGCGGGCCTGCTCGGCGGCGGCCCAACGGGGCCGTTCACCACTCCCGGGGAGCTCGATGGTGGCCGCGGCGAAGCCGTACTCCGCCGCGTAGTACCGGGCCCGCCCCGCCAGCCGGGGGTACATCTTGCGGAGTCCGAGCGGGGGGTGGCCGATCAGGATCAGCGGCGCCGGTGCGGATGCGGACGCGGGCGTCCACAGGATGCCGGGGATCTCGCCGAGGGTGAATTCGCGTTCGAGGACACCGTCGTCGAGACGCTGTTCAGAAGTGAAGTGCATGGTCGTGCCTTTCGGGAGTGCTCATGAACGGCGCTCCCGGACGACCTATCGCCCGACCGTGACCCCGGAGGGGAGCACCCATGTCGATACTGCGTTCACGGGTACCACCTCCTCGTTCTCTCGCACGGCCTCCGGAAAAGTAGCAGTGGTCGCCGTGGTCCGCCAAGCGGGTTCTTGCGCGGGCTCCGTGGCCGGGTGCCTGCTCAGGTTAGGCGCGGGAGACCGATGACTTTTGGGGCCAGCCCTTGTCTACAGTGCGACATCCCCACAAGAGCGAAGACAGGGAGCGCGAGATGACCACGGAACAGAGGACGTCCGAGGGTTTCTCCTACACGTTGGAGCGGACGTTGGAGGCACCTGTGGCGGCGGTGTGGAGCGCCTGGACCACTGCGGAGTCCTACGCGCAGTGGGCCTATGCCGTCCCCGGGTCCGTCGAGATGGACGTGCGGCCGGGTGGGACGTGGAAGGCGACGGTGGCCACCCCGGACGGCGGGCAGTTCCCGTTGACCGGCTCCTACTCCGAGGTCGATGAGAACCGGCGTCTGGTGATCGGCATGGACGTGCCCGGGAAGAACGAGCCGGCGCTCATGACCGTCGAACTTGCCGAGCAGAGTGCCCACCAGACTCGCATCGTGGTGGCCCAGACCTGCGACACCGCCGACGAGCGCGACCTCGCCGAGCAGGGCACCACCATGCTCCTGGAAAGCCTGACGGCCTTCCTCAAGACCGCGAACTGACACACCACAACTCCCCGCAACCAAGCGGGTGCCTGATCGTGGATCGGTGCTGCACGTTCTCATCGGGGCCGTACCCGCTCCTTCCCGAGTGAAGCAGCGGTACGGTCCCGACGCGGAACAACCGGTCAGAGGGTCACATGATCCGCCGGACAGTGCCTAGCGCGGCCAGTGCGAAGCCCCGCCGGCGCTGAACGGGCGGGGCAGGTCCGAGTCGCAGCAAGCAGCCAGCAAGCGGGATAAGGACGGTTCAACGGTAGCGGGCCGGTCGGACGACCGGGCGGACAGTTTCAGCGGTTCTCGGGTGGCCAGGACTTCAGCACGCGCCCGCCGTTCGCCTCGCCGGTGAGCGTGATCCGGGCGCCGTCGACGCCGCCGCGATCGCCTATCCAGCGCGTGTACTTCCGCTCCGCCGTCGCCTCGTCGGACCACCAGCCGCGCATGACGGTGCGGGCTCCGCGGTCCACGGCGGCAGACTACGACGTCCTCCATTCGGCCCGTAGGGGTTGCTGTGGTGTGGAGGTGGGGGTGAGCTGTCAGTGCGCCCAGCGATGGTCACGGGCGCAAGGAGGGGCGTCCCCCGCCGAATGAGCGGGACCAGCCTCCCACCGACGAGACTTGGAGAGTTCATGCCGTACAAGCAGGGACAGCGCGTGGAGTACCGGAACCAGCAAGGCCAGCAGGCGCAGGGTCTGATCGAGCGTGCCGAGGGCAGCGGGCAACAGACTAAGTACACCGTCAAGAACGAGAAGAACATGCAAGAAGAGCTGGTCCCGGAATCCAAGATCGAGCGGCAGCTGTAGTAACGGCCCTGCCGACGCGGCCGCCGTTGCACCGAACGAAGGTGCAACGGCGGCTGCTCGTGTTTCACCGCAGCTGGATCAGGGCCGCTACGACTCGTCGGCCACGATGGTCAGGTGGACGCCCGCTTCCCGGGCTGCTTCCCGCAGCACGGCCAGCGTGTCCGTGAGCGGCGCGCGGGGGCCGCCGCGTGGGGTGGTGGCGATGAGGCAGGGCATGCACCGGTCCAGCCAGCGGCGGCCATGCCCGGGTGTGTCGACGCCGGCGCTCTGGCGCGGCGCCCATGGTGGGGCGGGGTCCAGCTGCGAGGGGTCGACTCCGAGGGATCGCAGCAGGTCAGCGTCGGTCATGCGTGCGGCTCCTCTCGTCGGCTTCCGACCCCTCTATGGCGCTCCAGCGCCCGACGTAGACTCGAACACACGTCCGATCTCCTCCCGAGCGACCTGCCGAGGCTCCGCACCTTGCGGACCTGGCATGCCATGTGGGTGGACCGCATCGACGAGGCGATCGCGGCAGCCGAGCAGCGGGAGAGAGTGGCAGCAGGGCGAGGAGCGGCGGCCGCCGACGCCGGACTGGATCGTCGAGCTCAGCATTGGCGTAGGCGCCCGCCCCATCGAAGTCCACGTCGGCGGGTGCTACGCCGCCGGGAAGCGCCAGCGGGTCATCGCCCGCGAGCAGGCCCTCGCCGACGGGATGCGGGCCTGCATCCATTGCCGACCCGACACTGAGCTTGGGGTGCTCGGGTAGGTCCGGCGGCGGTCCAGCCGAAGGGACATCTGAGCCACCACCGGTACACCGATCGTCACGCCGGACCGAGACGCGTGCACCTGGGCGAGCCGGATGCGTCCGCCGTTACCTCGGGCCAGGTGAGTTGTCCGCGCACAGCCCTACGCTCGAACGTATGAGCACTCCTCCGCCCTCTGAGGGGCTTTCGCTTGCCGCCGTCGCCCCCATCGTCGAGACGCGCATCCTCGTGGACACTGTCGAGATCTTCCGCCCCGGGGAGCCGGTCCTTGACCCGGACTCCGGCGAGTACCACCCCGGCCCGGACCAGATCCTCTACACGGGGGCCGGTGCGATCTTCTCCGCCGGTGGTCCCGGCCTGGTGCTGTCTCTGGAGGGACAGGCGTACGCCGACGACACCCGTAACCGCTACCGGCTCCTGACTCCGCTGGACGTCCCGCTCGCGTCGCGTGAGGACCGCGTGCGCGTCACCGAGGCCACGCAGGACCCGGGCCTGATCAACAGGGTGTGGCGGGTCATGGACATCTCCGACGCCAACTCGCTCGCCGTCGTCCGTACGACGTGGCTGGACGAGGTCACCCAGACCACCGGGGCGTGAGCCGGTGCCGCTGGATCTTTCACAGGCCAGGGCTGACCTGGAGGCGCAGCTGACCGACACGGTGCGGATCTCCCGTACAGCCGGCCAGCCCGTCCTGGACCCGGAAACGGGGGAGCCCGGCCAGTGAAGCTTCCCCTTGATCACGGACACCTGGAGACTGGGACCTGAGGTTCCAGAGGAAGTAGAGCCAGGTGGGAAGCAACTACTCGAAGCGGTAC
>NZ_JBEXID010000156.1:0-9236 GCF_040608395.1 Streptomyces sp. NPDC005181 | reverse complement strand
GACTGGGCGTCGATCACGGCGGCCGACGGCTCGGGGGCGCGTCCGGCCCCGATCCGGACCTGGCGGCGGAGCTCGTCGTGGATGCGGTCCCAGGTCGGCCAGTGCCCACCCGAAGAAACTGCTCTTGCCGGATGACCTGCAGTGTGTGCCTGAGGATGTCGGCGCCGGCTGCGTAGCCATCGATGAGCAGGCTGGCCATGCTCTCCAAAAGGACATCGATCGTCCGGGGTGGCATCGTTGCCGGCGGTCCGGTGCGGGCTGCCTCGGCCACCGACCGCTGTCCGAGTCCTTCACTCAGACGGCCGGCGAAAGATCGCCGCATTGACCGCTTCGAGCAGGGTGTCCCGGGCAAGAGCGGCGTCGAACGGTGCCAGCCGCTGTGCGGCGTCGAGCAGGAGCCGGGGCGCGGCGCTGCCTCGAACCTGTGAGAACACCAGCCGGGCCCGCAGCCGCTCGAGTCGGGCGCGCTGCAGGTCGTCGAGCGGCCCGGCCTCCGCGGCCGTCAGCATGGTGTAGGCCTGGTCGGCCTCGCCGGCGTCGATGTGGGCCTGAGCGGCGGCCAGTGCACGCGTGACGCGATGCTCGGGATCGGGCGTCAGTTCCGCCACCCGCCGCAGGAACGAGGCTGCCGCGGCGGCTCCTCCCCTGCCTTGAGCCCGGCCGGCCGAGCGCTCCAGGTCGACGGCGACGCCCTCGTCGGGCCGGGGGGTGGCATGAGCTCGATGCCACGCCCTGCGATCAGGATCAAGGTGGGGATCGGTGGCCTCTGCCAGCGCCCGGTGCGCCTCCCGGCGATCCGGCACCGACGCCCTCTGGTGGATGGCTGAACGCACCAAGGGGTGGTGGAACCGCACCTTCGCGCCGAACTCGACAAGTCCTGCGGCCTCGGCCGGCGCTGCGGCGTCCACCGGTATCTCCTGCAGACCGGCTGCGCGCCACAACAGACACACGTCTCCGGTCGGCTCGGCCGCGGCGGTCAGCAAAAGACGCCGACTGTCCGGCGGAAGTGATTGGAACTGCTGGTGAAAGGCGTTTTCGATGCGGCTCGCCAAGGGGCGACCGCCCGGAAGCCAGAATCCGCCCGCCAGCTCCGCAGGTGTGCGTGGCAGATGCAGCAGGGCCATCGGGTTGCCGTGAGCCTCGGCAACGATCCGGTCCCGTACCAGGGGGTCGAGTGGCACGCGGACACTCGAAGCCAGCAGGGCACGCGCGTCGGGCTCGCTGAGGCCGTGCACCAGCTCGGCGGGGCGGCCGAGGGGCTCGACTGCGAGCCCCTCGGCCGCCCGGGCTTCCGGGCGCCGACGTGCAATCACTGGGTGCGGGCACAACCGTGCATTGGGAGTTCGAGCGCAAGCACGGCGTGACCTGGTCCTTAACCACTGGACGGTTGCGATAGTCGGTGTGAGCGGCACCCTGCTCGCGCCACTTCTCACTTCGATCGCGAGCAGCTCACGCTCAGTTTTGGGTCGAGGAGAATGGCCGCGTGGTCGAGAATACGAGTGTGGAGATGGTGCCATGAATGTATCTGCACCGACCGTCCTTGACGGCGCTTCAGTTGAGCTTTACGCGCAGGTGGAGGACGCGCAGCGGTCTACTCGTCGGACCAGGCACTCGGTCGATAGCTTCGAGGAAAGGCTCTCGAATCTGGCGATCACACGATACGACGGAGATCCTGATTATTACCTGTTCTACTGCTCTGCCGAATGGGAAGTCCTGACGGACACGTGTCATCCCACGAAGCAGGAAGCCATAGAGCAGGCGAACTTCGAATTCGAGAATTTGGAGTTCGTTCCGCGCACCAGCGGATCCCGAGATGGGTGACCAAGGCGCTCTCGGAGACGTATCGCCGGACGATGTGTCTGGAGGAGGGGAATCCTGACCCGGACGGCTCCTTCGAGGTGATAGAGGGTGGGCTGTATCACCTCTGGGGGCAGTGGAAGCACATCCGAGGCGTCATGCGCACTGACCTCGGGATCGGAGCCCGGGCCCGACGGGGCAGCCCTCCAGGGATACCTGACGTCACGCTTGTCACGCAGGACGGCCCGGCGACAGCCCCGGTACGCGTGGGCGTACCGGGGCTGCCATCAACACATCGTGACAATGTGCCGCCCAGTTGTCACGTTCCGCTTACTCCCCGGTCGACTGCCCCTCGGACGGCGTCTTCCGCTTGCGGAGGAGGAAGACCGCGCCGCCGCCGATGACGACGAGAGCGATGGCGATGCCCGCGATGATCGGCGTGGCACTGGAGCTGCCGGTCTCGGCGAGGTCGCCCCCGGTCCCGGTCGAGCTGCCGCCGGCCGTGGCCGGGGCAGGCTGGTCGGCCGTCCGGGTATCGAGGCCGCCGGTGCCGCTGCCGGTGGTCTTGCAGTCCAGGACGCCCTTGAACGTCTTGGTGAACCCGCCGGGACCGGTGATCGTGAAGTCGTACGCCTGGTCCTCGGCGACCGGGACGGTCACCGTCTCCGACCGTCCGGCCTCGACGGTGTGCTCGGCACCGGCCAGCTCGAAGGTGAACGCCTCGTCGCCCTCGTTGCTCGCGGTGACATCCACGCCGCCCTTGGCGCAGTTCTTCTTCGCGGTGAGCGCGGGGATCGCGCCCTTCTTCGCCCAGGTCGCGGTGGCGGTCGCGGAGACCGTGGACTCGCTGGAGCCGGCCAGGATCTGCGTCTGGCTCTTGGTCACCCCGGCGAAGGCCCGGCCGACCGGCACCGAGGTGGTGGCTTGCACGGTCAGCGAGGCCATGCCGTCGGCGGCGCCCGCCGGGACGTCGAAGTAGAGCTCGGCACCGTTGGCGGCGGCGATGACGGGCTTGCCGCTCCTGTCGGTGACCTTGACGCCGCTGGCGGAGTCGGCGGGCGGGGTCACCGAGACCTGGTCGGCGTTGGTGCGGACGGTGACCGGCCCGAGCCGCTCACCGGACAGGCCGGAGACCGCTGCCGGATCCAGGGCGAGGGACGCCTTGGGCTCGGCGACGTCCTCGGCGTGCTCACCCAGCCAGTCGGCGAGCTTCTCGGCCTGCTTGTCGGAGGCGTCGACGTCGGCGTCGTCCGAGTAGCGCCAGATGGCGACCTGGGTGCCCGCCGCCGCGGTCTGCTCGGTCAGCGGCCCGGTGCCGGCCTGTTCGGCAAGCGCCGCGAGGTCGTCGATCTGCGGGTAGGAGTGCTGCAGGATCCAGCGGATCCTGCCCGCGTTCTTGTTGGCGCCGAGCGACGTCTGGTTCCAGGGAGTCTCCAGGTACTTCGCCTGGTCCTGGGTGGGGTTGTGAATGTCGATGCAGTACGTCTTGAGCTTGCCGCCGCCGTCGACGGTCATCTCGAAGAGCCCGGCGGGCAGCTCCTGCTTCTTGCCGTCCGTGTGGAGCACGGCCCGGTCGTAGGTCTTCAACCCGTCCAGGACGGCGGTAGCGCCGCCCTGGTGCTGGGGCGCCTCGTCGGCGGCCGCGCCGCCTGCGCCGACGAGGACGCCGGCTATGACGAGCCCTGATGCCACCGCCGATGCGGCCAGCCGGGAGATGCTCCGTCTCCGTGGGGGAATCGTCCCCGCGCTGGATGACGAAGCGGTCGCTGAAGAAGCAGAAAACACAGATGTCCCCTCCGGGCGGGACCCTCGCGCTTGGTGCGCGTGTGGGTTTGTCCCGCCAGCCGACTCAAGTGCCCTGTGACTACTGGGAAATCCTAAGGATGCGGCGATGCACATTCCCCCGTCATACCGTCGTACAACCATTCCGACTCAGAATCGTTATCGCCGGTAACTTCCGCACGCCCAGGCCCAGTCACGGCGCCGATGCCAGCTCAGGGATCTGTTCCTGACGCACCGTCGGCCCGCGCCTCCCATGCCGGGCGCCCCGCTCCCTCCGCTCCCCCTTCGCGGACCGCACAACAGGCTCCGCCCGTTGGACAGGCACCCCGAGCCCGCCGGCCTCCCCCTCTCCCCGTTCCTCCGCCGGCCCTCCCCGCCTGCCCGGCCCGGCCGTCAGCGTCGGATCACCCCGCATCACCCGCCGGAACGCCGCCGTCCCCCGTGTCAGATCGTGTCCGACCGCCAGTGCCTCGATGTCCACGAACGTCCGGCGCTGCCCGTCCCGTTCCTCCTCGCGCACCTTCAACCGGCCGTGCACCACCAGTGGTTCCCCCACAGCGACCGACCCCGCGAGATTCGACGCCAGCGTGCGCCACGCCCACACGGTGTAGAAGCTGGTGTGCCCGTCCGTCCAGAACTGCTTCTCCCGGTCCCAGCGCCGGGCCGTCACGGCGAAACGGAATCGCGCCATACCGCCGGTCGCAGTCTCCCGGAACTCCACCCCGGTCGCCGCGTTGCCCACCAATGTCACCACGGTGTCGTTCATGCCTGCGCCTCCCCTTCGGCTCCCGTGACCGCGGCCGCGCGGTCACTGATCTCATGCTGAAGGGAAGGCGGGGATCCTGCTGAGGGCTGTGGACTACCGGCCGGTTGTGGAAAACTCCGTCACCGCCACGAACCGCTCCCGCACCTCGCGATAGCGCACCAGCTCGGCCGCCACCGGATCGAGCACCCGCGCCCGGCCGCAGGCCGCCGCCGCCTCGCGCAGCCGCCGCTCGGCCTCCTGCCCGTACCTCCGTGCAGGTCCACGCGCGGCGGCCGCACACGACCACTCGACCAGCGGCCCGCCGACGATCCCGGCCAGCATCACCAATGTGGCGTTGAGCAGCCCCGGTTCGACTACGCCGACGATCTGGCCGATCAGCCAGAGGCCGCCGAAGATCTGCAGCAACGTCATGGAGACCTGAGCCAGTACGGCGGCGGGCCACCACGCGGGTCGCGGCGGCTTGCCGGCCACCCGCCCGCTGTGCACCCCACCGGATCCACCGGCCACCGCGGCAGCGGCCACGGCCCCGCTGTCGGCGCCGACGGGTGCCGCGCCATGCCCCGCATCCTCCGCGACGGCCCTGCCCCGTTCCTCCACCGCCGTGCCGGACTTCTCCGCCAGCTCGTCCAGCGCCTCCGGCAAGCCCTCCGCCCCGTTCACCGCGGCCTCGCGGACCGCCTGCGCCCAGGGGCCCGGCAGCCCGTCGGCGGCGGCGTCCGCCACCGTGCGTACCGCCTGCTCGACGCGTTGCCGGGCTGTGAGCCGCTCCTCCGGCGGCGCGGGCAGCGCCGCTGCCCGGTCCATGCTTCCCGGCAGCCTGGTGGACTCGTACCAGCGCCACAACCGCAGCCAGGGCGTCCCGCAGGCCCGCCCGGCGTTCCTGCGCCACTCACGTTCGGCGGCCTGACCTGCCGCGGCCGCGCCGACGGCCTCGGCGAGCCGGTCGGCGAACTCCTCGCGGGCGCGTTCCCCGAGCCCCGGCCGCCCTTCGGCGACGTACACCGGCCGCAGTTTGGCCGCGGCGGCGTCCACATCGGCGGAGAGTCGGCGCGCCGCGGCCGTGCGCTCCTGGACGAACCGGCCGAGCAGCTCACGCAGTTCGCCGACCCCGTGGCCGGTGAGTGCCGACAGGGACAGGACGGTGGCGCCCGGTTCGCCGTGTTCGCCGAGCGCCATGCCGTCCTCGTCGAGCAGCCGGCGCAGGTCGTCGAGGACCTGGTCGGCGGCGTCGCCGGGGAGCCGGTCCACCTGGTTGAGAACGACGAACGTGACCTCCGCGTGCCCGGCCAGCGGACGCAGATAGCGCTCGTGCAGAGCCGCGTCCGCGTACTTCTCCGGATCCACGACCCAGATCACCGCGTCGACCAGTGCAAGCACCCGGTCCACCTGCTCACGGTGCCCGGCCGCCGCCGAGTCGTGGTCGGGCAGATCGACGAGGACGAGTCCCTGAAGCGCCTCGTCCGCTTCCGTACCGCCCGGGTGCGGCCTGCGCCTGAGCCGCCCGGGAATGGCAAGCCGGTCCAGCAGCCCGGCGGCGCCGTCGGTCCAGGAGCAGGCGAGGGGCGCGGCGGTGGTCGGCCGTCGCAGCCCGGTGTCGGAGATCTGCGCGCCCGCAAGGGAGTTGAAGAGGGTCGACTTGCCGCTGCCCGACGCACCGGCGATGGCGACGACGGTGTGCCGGGAGGAGAGCCGCTGCCGGGCCGCGGCCTCGTCGAGTACGCGCCCCGCCTCGGCGAGGGTGGCCCGGTCCAGCCGGGCCCTGGACAGCCCGACGAGCTCACGCAGCGCGTCGAGCCGCAGCCGGAGCGGGCTGCCGGACGGTACGTACGCCTCGACCTGGGGGCGTACGTCGTCGTCGGAGGCGGCCTCACGGCCGGGTTCGGGGTCGGGTCCGGATTTCCCGGAAGCGGCAGCGGCACGGCGGGCAATGAGCCCGTCGTCCCAGCGCCCGACGGGCACGGGGGCGTTGCGGATCACGGCTTCCGCCGTGCGGCCCCGCCCCTGCTCACGGCCCATGCCAGGGTCCGTCTCACGACCCGGGTCCGGGTCCGTGCCCCGCACCCCGCCCTGCTCCTGGCTGTGGTCCTGGTCAGTGACGACAGTCAACGCTGCCACCTCTCCTTCTTCAGTACGGACAGCGCGGCGATCAGTTCTGCCTGCGGCTCCGGGGCCACATCGAGCGCGTCGAGCGGAGCGAGCCGCCGGTCACGCTCGCTGTTCAGCACCCGGTCGAGATAGGTGGTCAGCAGCGCGCCGCCCTTGTCGCGCAGTCGCAGCGCGCCCTGGACGCCGATGCGTTCGGCGAGCTGTTCCCCGGCGCTGCGGGCACGGCGTCCGCCGAGCAACGCGGCGGCCAGCAACGCCGCCACCGTCTCGGCGTCGGGTGCGGCGTTGCGTTCCAGCTGGCGCACCTCTTCCTCGGCCAGCTCCTCCAGCACTCGCCGCCACCGCCGTACGGCCATGGCGATCCGGCCCCGGATGTCCTCGGCCGGCCCCGACCCCCCGGCCTCCCGGCCGGCGGCCTCGAACCCGAGCACACCGGCTGCGGGCTCGTGCCGCCAGGTCGTGCGGATCTGCTCGTCGGCTGCGGCGACAGCGCACTGCAGAAGTGCGGCCAGGCTCTCCACCAGTGCGTCGAGCAGCTCCTCGGAAGAGCTGTAGAGCGGGTATCCGCGCCACCGGGTGCGGGCGTCCCCGGCGAGCACGCCACCGTTCTGCAGCCGCCGCCGCACCCGGGCGCCCTCCTTCTGGTACGCGTCCTCGACCACTCCGGTGAGCCGCACGGCCGCCGCGTACTGCGCGGCGACGGCCCCGGCCAGCTCCGGCATGCGTACGTCCAGCGAATCGATGACCCCGGTCGCCGTACGCCCCACGGCCTGCTGGCGGGCCGCCGGATCGTGCACTCGGTGGCCGAGCCAGGCGCGCAACGGTGCGACCGCAGTCGTGGGCAGCAGTCCACTGCCGCCGCCCGCCGACTCGGGCAGCTCCGGGATGGTGAAGCGGGGCACCTCACCGAGACCCGCCCTGGTCAGCAGCGCCCCGTACTGCCGCGACACTTCGGCGATCACCTGGTGCGGCACCCGGTCGAGCACGATGACTAGAGAGGCGTCGTACTCCTTCGCGGTACGCAGCAGCTGCCACGGCACCGCGTCGGCGTACCGGGAGGCGGTGGTGACCATGACCCAGACGTCGGCGGCGCAGATGAGTTCGGCTGCCAGCACCCGGTTCCGTACGACGAGCGAGTCGATGTCCGGGGCGTCGAGCAGCGCGAGTCCGCGCGGCAGACTCGCGGCCGTCTCGACCCGCAGCGCGGTCCCGTCCTCCTCCTCGTCCTCGCCGAGCCCGTCGCGGTCGTCGCGAAGGCCTGAATCCGCGGACTCGTCCGGGGGCAGCCAGACCCGGGTCAGTTGCGGCAGTACGCGGACCCCGGCGAACCAGTGGTGATCATCCGGATGGCAGACAAGGACAGGGGTCCGGGTGGTTGGCCGCAGCACCCCGGCCTCGCTGACCCGTCGCCCCACGAGTGAGTTGACGAGAGTCGACTTCCCGGCCCCGGTGGATCCACCGATGACCGCGAGCAGCGGCGCTTCAGGATCCTTCAGTCGGGGAAGCAGGTAGTCGTCGAGCTGGGCGAGCAGCTCGACCCTGGTCTGACGGGCACGTGCCGCCCCAGGAAGCGGGAGTGGCAGACGCACGGCAGCGACACGGTCGCGCAGGGCGGAAAGTGCGTCGATGAGCTGAGGCCGTACATCCATGGTTACCACATGCGAAGAATGCCCAATTTTGGCGCCTTTTTGAAGCGTATAGCCGCCTCTGCGCGCCGGTTACGCCGTCGGGACAGAGGGGACGAGTGGGGCGCAGGCATAACGAGTGCACAACACCCGGGGCGCGAGGCGTCAAAAGCAGTGCGCGATCTGCGCCCACCTGCGATTATCGTTTCGCTTCACCGAACCTCCACATCGTGCCACGCAGGTGAAGCAACCGGGTCGAGGCGATCGGAGCCCTATCCTTGTCCCGGCAAAGGTCACGGACCGGCCTGGTCCCAGGGCTTCAGGCCGCCGAGGCCACCACCCGGCCCCCGTAGCTCAGTGGATAGAGCAGGCGCCTTCTAAGCGCTTGGCCGCAGGTTCGAGTCCTGCCGGGGGCACACAGTCCGCACGACATCAGGCCCTCCCTCGGGAGGGCCTTTTCTGCAGGTCACCGCACCGTAGCGAGGGCTGCGTAGAGAACACATAAGCGCCGGACCGACCCCAGGTCACGGCGGGGAGGGTCCGGCGCCGTCCGGCTGTCACCGGGTTTCTACGGGTGGCCACGGTGGATACACGGTGGCGCTCCCAGAGTCACGCTCAACGCTCTGAAAGATCCGGTAGGTCCCCTCCGGCCTCGATGCGCTTCTTGAGATCCGGCAGGTGGCCGACGATGCACCGGGCATAGATCGCGAGCAGTACCGGGACCCTGGTATTCCGCTGCAAGCCCTCCGGCGGCGCCGAGCGCACCTTCTACGAGTCCACGGCGGTCGACTGGCTCACGCCCGAAGAAGTCACAGCGCGCATGTCCGAGGTCTTCGCAGTGCGGTTGCTCGATGCCTTGGATGCGGAAGCTCCGTACGTCAGGAGCCACGCGGCAAGCACCTGATCCCGGCGCGGTAAGACTTTCTCTACTTCATCAAGGCACCCGGCTCTGGCTGCGCCCGCGCTCCTGCCTTCGGCCCGCTCGGCGCTGCCGCCGCCGACGCGCGCCCACGTGGATAGGCCCAGTGAGGGGCCCTGCGCTTCTCGGACAGCGGTGTTGAGGGTTCTTCTTACGCCGCTGCCTGCAACTGCTCGTACGCGGCTTGGACTTCTGCGGGAGTCTTGTAGCCGAGTCCGGAGTGGAGGCGTTGTCGATTGTA